>JBNMIW010000053.1:0-9427 GCA_050873485.1 Lachnospiraceae bacterium
CTGTTACCCGATATCCATTTCCATCTACATAATACTTTTTACCCTTAGATGATATCCATTTGTTCTTTGCAATCGAGCCATTACTATTTCGATAGAAATATTTGCCCTTGCTATTCCGATACCAGCCTTTCTTTACATGACAGATTCCTTTGTTATCAATTGTTACACCCGGCTCACTTGTCTGCAATTGCAATGTACCATCATCACCAAACAGATATGTATACAATCCAATCTGCACAAATCCGGTCTGCATTTCACCTTTACTGTTGAAATAGTACCGTTTATTCTCTAATGTCTTCCAACCGGTCACGGCTCCACTGCTATTGAGGTAATAGGAATACCCTGCCATGGTAAACCAGCCATCCTTCTTGCGTTTACCCTGATAATAATATTGCCAGTTCTTACCTTCTTTATGCCAGCCATATTTCAGTGCCTGCGTTCTTTCACTGATCACTTTTCGGTAATCTTTATAAAGGAAATCAATATCCACTGTATTTTCCGTAATTCCATCAATCTTCTGCATTGATGTCGCCTGCCATATCGTATATGGATATTCCGTTATATCCGGCTCCTTATTCGTATATCTGGCATACCAGAAATCATAATCTTCCAACTGCTCCGCGTCCAAATAATTATTGTACCAGTTCTGATTACTGTAATACATCGGATAATATCCCGCTGCCGCAATCGTATCGCAATATGTTTTTATCATGGAGGTGCGCAGTTTCTTTGTTGTCTTATTCAGAATATGTGCATCTTCCACATCATACGCTACCGGAAAGTTTACCGGGATATCCTGCAACTTTTTAATTGTAAATTCTGCTTCTTTTAGCGCTTCTTTTTCGCTCGTTGCATAAGAATAAAAATACACACCAATCGGAATTCCAGCCTCCGTTGCTCCTTCTACATAAGACTCAAACCGATTATCTAACGTACAACTTTTTGAGCCGTATCTTCCCTTTCCGTATCCGATGCGGATCATTACAAAATTAACACCCGCAGCCTTGATTTTATCCCAATCTACGTTTCCCTGCCAGGTGGATACATCAATACCCATGGTAATTGCACCTTTGCTGAGTTTGGTAATCTGTGCTCCGATTGGTTTTCCGGACTGATAATTATTTCCTTTTTGGTTGAAAAAATAATAGGAAGAACCAATTCGTTTCCAGCCGATCACCTTTTTTCCGGTTTTGTTTACATAATATTTATTCCCTTTATAACTCACCCAGCTGTCGGTAACCTTTTCACCATCCTGATCGTAATAACATCCCTTTTTCCATGCATTTTTGGTTGCCGCCCTTGCGGTGATTGCTACATTACCTAAAAAGCAAATAACCACCAACGCAAACAGTATTCCCTTGCAAGATTTTCTATATGTACTCTTACCGCTCATATCTTTCTCCGTTTTATGCCTCGTGTCCCTTGTCTTTGATCACCTGTACCACTTCTTCTACATACTGTTTGCACAGATCATCGGTTGCTGCTTCTACCATAACACGGATCACCGGCTCCGTACCACTTTCACGAAGCAGAATCCGCCCCTCGTCACCTAATGCTTTTGCAACCTTTTCTACCGCTGCCTGAACATCCGGATCTGCTTTTGCCTCCGGCTTACTCTTAACTCTCACATTCTGTAATAACTGCGGATAGATCTTAAGGTCACGGAACAACTCAGAAGCATTTACCTTCTTCTCCAGGATTACTTCCATTAATTTGATGGAAGTCAGCACGCCATCTCCGGTTGTCGCATATTTACTGAAAATAATATGACCACTCTGCTCTCCACCGAGTGAATGTCCATTTTCCATCATATTTTCAAATACATATTTGTCTCCAACCGCTGTCTTCTCATAAGAAATTCCTTTTCTATCCAGGGCTTTGTAAAGTCCCAAATTCGACATGATCGTCGTAACTACCGTATTATTATTCAATTCTCCACGTTCAGACAGATAACATCCGCAGGCATATAGAATCTTATCTCCATCGATGATCTCACCTTTTTCGTCAACTGCTAAACATCTGTCCGCATCTCCATCATAGGCAAATCCGATATCCAGTTGTTTATCCACTACCAGTTTCTGTAACTGTTCAATATGCGTAGATCCGCAATTGTTATTAATATTGGTTCCGTCCGGATTGTTATTGATCACATAAGTCTTGGCACCTAACGCCTCAAATACCGCCTTCGCAACTGTGGAAGATGCACCGTTTGCACAGTCCAGACCAACTCTCTTGTTCTTATAAGAACGTGTTGCCAATGTCATAAGATATCCAATGTAACGATTCCGTCCCATCGCATAGTCTACCGTCTTACCGATCTGTTCTCTCTTTGCAAATGGAATCTCCGGAATCTCTCCGTCAATGTATGCCTCAATCTCGGCTTCTACATCTGCTTCTAACTTATATCCCTGTCCATTGATCACTTTGATTCCATTGTCATAATACGGATTATGACTGGCAGAGATCATAATTCCACAATCAAATTCATCTAATCTTACAATATATGACACACTCGGTGTCGGGGTAACATGCATCAGATACACGTCTGCTCCACTTGCAGTCAGACCTGCAACTAATGAATACTCGAACATATAAGAAGAACGTCTCGTATCCTTTCCAATTACAATGCTTGCTTTACCATCTTCGTGATTCTTTCCATAATAATAACCAAGATATCTTCCGACTTTGTAGGCATGTTCTACTGTTAGATCCACATTTGCCTCGCCTCGAAATCCATCTGTACCAAAATATTTACCCATGATCTGTTCCCCTTTGTCTTTATTCTTTCATATTCATAATGCCTGTATTACGTTACTTTTTAATGATATTGATCGCATGCTGCATATTCTCAACTTCCGCATATGTTACATTACCGCCAAATTCACCATCCAACGTCCATGCAACCGTCTCCGGACTATTTACACATATCTTTTTCGCCTTGAACTGATACATATACTCCGGATTGAATTCACCCATCAGATATGCAGAAACCGTTGCCTGAAGATCGATCGGATTCGTCGGATACTTGACCAGCAAAGCTTCAAACATTCCATCATCTAACTGTGCAATCTTGGAATTCGGATTCGGAAATCCACCAACAGTCAAAGAATTCGTAATCATTCCAATCAAAAAATCATCCTCAATTACATTACCGTCATATTCTACTTTCATGTGATAGGATGTCAGACTTGGCACGCTTCGGATTCCTTCTAAGATGTATGCCATATGCCCCAAATGATTCTTATATTCCTGCGGTGTTGAATAGCTGACCGCACTAAATGCACCAAAAGCTGCAACATACACAAAACAATCTCCATTAAATGAACCAATGTCAATTGGTTTTGGAGAATACTTCACGATACGATTTGCGGCACGAATCGGATCTTTGGGAATATTCAGGCTCCGTGCAAAATCATTCGTTGTTCCGGATGGAATATACCCAATCGGTGTGTCACATCCGCACTGCATGCACCCTGCAACCACCTCATCCAAGGTTCCATCTCCACCCGCACAAACGATCAGATCATACAACCAGCCTTCTTCACTTACGATTCTGGTTGCATCTTTTTTCGCCTGCGTAGGATATACTCTTACATTGTAACCCGCCTTTACAAACAGGTCTACGATATCAAACAATCTGCCTTTGATATGCTTTCTACCGGCTGAAGGATTCACTATAAATAACAAATTCTTCATCGTTTCTTTCCCCCTCTGATTCACTGTTCCAATACCGTATCATATCCATTGGGATTCATTGTCTGCCATCTCCATGCATCTTCGCACATTCTGTCAATGCCATATTGTGCTTTCCATCCCAATTCTCTCTCTGCCTTGGACGGATCAGAATAGCAGGTTGCAATATCACCCGGCCGTCTCGGAGCAATTACATACGGAATCTTCTTACCACATGCCTTTTCAAAATTATGAATAATATCCAGCACCGAATATCCGACTCCGGTACCAAGATTATAGATTACCAATCCCGGATGTTCTAATAATTTCTTCACCGCACACACATGTCCCTTTGCAAGGTCAACTACATGGATATAGTCCCTCACGCCGGTTCCGTCCGGTGTATCATAGTCATCACCAAACACATTCACCCTGTCTAATACTCCTGCTGCAACCTTCGCAACATAAGGCAACAGATTATTCGGGATGCCATTTGGTGCCTCACCGATCAATCCGCTTTCATGCGCTCCGATCGGATTAAAATAACGAAGCAGTGCAATATCAAAATCCGGATCTGCTTTCTGAATATCCGTAAGGATCTGCTCTAACATCAGTTTGGTCTGTCCGTATGGATTCGTCACTCCGCCAACCTTGCATTCTTCCGTAATCGGAATCACCTCCGGATCTCCGTATACGGTTGCAGAAGATGAAAATACCATTTTCTTCACATTATACTTTCTCATCATAGAAATAACATTCAACGTTCCGCTGATATTATTCTCGTAATACTCAAATGGTTTTACACAGGATTCACCCACTGCCTTCAGTCCTGCGAAATGAATGATCACGTCAATTGCATTCTCAGAAAAGATCTTTTCTAAATCTTCTACGCTTCTCATATCCGCTTCATAAAACTTCACTTTTTTTCCTGTGATCTGTTCTACTCTGGCAACGGATTCCTTACTGGAATTGCACAAATTGTCCATAACAATTACATCATAACCTGCATTTAACAATTCAATATTGGTATGACTGGCAATAAATCCAGCTCCTCCGGTTACTAATATTGTCATAACAAATTTCCTCCTATTGTCTGCTTCTGATATAAACCGTCCGATTAATCCATCAAAACATTATTCTATTATACCTCAACCACGATATACATTGCAAGAAAAATGAGACAAATCAGTTTTTATAACGCTCTAAGAACTCCTCATAACCCTTTCTCCGGAGTTTACAGCTCGGACAATGTCCACATCCGTCTCCTTTAATACCGTTATAACAGGTAAGTGTCATGTTCTTCACCAGATCTAATCCACCAAGATCGTCTGCCAGTTTCCAGGTCTGGGCCTTGTCAATCCACATCAACGGAGTTTCAATACAAAATGTATATTCCATTGCCAGATTCAATGTCGTATTTAACGATTTGATAAATACGTCACGGCAATCCGGATATCCCGAAAAATCACTCTGTGACACACCTGTAACAAGATCTGTGATACCTCTTTGCTTTGCAAATACCGCAGCAAATGTTAAGAATAACATATTTCTTCCATCCACCACACTGTTTGGTGTCCCTTCCGCCGGTGCATTTTCATCCACTGTAATATCCGTTCTTGTCAAAGAATTCGGTGCTAACTGATTCAGTAATTCCATATCCATCACATGCCATTCCACGCCTAATTTCTCTGTAATCTTCTTCGCACAGTCAAGCTCCGCCTTATGTCTCTGACCATAATCAAATGAAACCGCAACCACTTCTTTGTAACGTTTCAACGCCCACAACAAACAGGTGGTACTATCCTGTCCACCACTAAATACAACCAATGCAGCATCCTTATTTCTCGTATTCATATTCATATCTTTGTCCTCCGTTTTCTATTTAATCATTAAAAGCAGTTTGTTCTGCAATGTTACATCTGTTTCAAATCGTCCACGAAATGTGGTCGTAACCGTCTTTGCAGACGGTTTCTTAATTCCTCTTGCCGTCATGCAGCTGTGATTTCCTTCAATGTATACCGCAACATCCTCTGAACCGGTCGCCTTACTGATCACATCCGCAATATCTGTTCCGATCCGCTCCTGCAGCTGTAGTCGTTTTGCCACCATATCCGCAATTCTTGCAATCTTACTGAGCCCGATCACGCGTTTTTTCGGAATATATGCAACCGTGACTTTCATATCATACATAAGTGCCATATGATGCTCACAGTAACTGAACACTTCAATATCTTTAACGACTACCATGTCATTATTACCTTCGTCCGGAACATCAAAGCTTTTGGAATACATCTGTGCAATCTCATCATTGGAATAATTCATCCCTTCAAACACTTCTGCATACATTCTTGCCACCCGGTCCGGTGTCTCCCGTAATCCTTCCCGATCCGGATCATCTCCTAATGCGATCAGGATTCCCCTGATATGTTCTTTTATTGCTTCCTGGTCAATTGCCATTTTTATCCTCCATTCTACACACCCCGTTTATCCGGGTCCCATATATATTTATGCATCTGCAACTGTACATTCACACCGTTCATGTTATGTTCGATCATAAAATCAACAATCTCTGCCGGTTCAATCTTTCCAAAACAGGAACTTAGATAGATTCCACAATGTTTCTGTATCAGATGATATTGTTCGATCACACGTTTTGTCTGCATCAGATCTTCCCGGCTGCCTACCACGAACTTGATCGTATCGCACGATCGCATATTCTCATAGTTTGCTCTGCACATACGATCTTCCATTCCACTGACTGACGTCTTGTAATCCAATGTAAATGTGATATTGTCATCTTGTGTTTTTGTCATATAAGGCATTATATCAATACTTCCGTTTGTTTCGATCTCAACCCGGATCTGCGGGTGTTGCCGTAACATTTCCAACAACTTACGCATATCTTTTTGCAGCAACGGTTCCCCACCGGTCAATGTTACATTTTTTACATCGGATGTTTCAATCTTTTTCACCAATTCTTCTGCTGTGTATACCGTGTAACTTACATCCGGCTCATTTGCCCATTGGGTATCGCAATATTCACATCGAAGATTGCATCCTGCAAACCGTATAAAATACGCTAACTGCCCGGCACATCTTCCTTCTCCGTTAATGCTTATAAATTCCTCTACTACTCGAAATTGTGACATATCTTTCCCTGCCTATCTACCGTATCCGGCACAATTATTCGGTGTCTCATATACTTTAACCAGTACAACCTGATACTGCATCTGTTCCAATTCATCATAGAAATATTCTGCCAGATTCTCTGCGGTCGGACGAAATGGTAATTCTACAATCCGGAACTCTTCTTCCAATAATGCTTCTTTCGTCTTCTCTTTCAGACTGCCCTCCTCAATGATCAGGCAATGATCCAGATCGTCTGTTAACTGTTTCAGGTCGTCTTTCAATGTACGGAAATCCACAACCATGCCCCGTGTCTGCCCTGTTTCTTCTACCTCTTCCGAAGCAACCGTCACTTCCACTTTCCAACGGTGTCCGTGAATATTACTGCATTTTCCCTGATATCCCTTTAAAAAATGTGCACTGTCAAAGCTTGCATTTGTCTGTAATGTATACATATCTCTTTCCTTTCTAATCTATTCATCTGCAGACCGGATCAAGCAGACCGGTTTCTGCTTAATTTTGCATACATAAAAACAGGACACTCCTACCCGGTACTGAGTATAAGTGTCCTGTGATCGTATCTCATTCTTCTTATTGTGTCAGCCCTAGTTTTATTTATAGACAGGATGGTACTAATGAACTGTCTTGTTATTGTATCTTTGTATTATAACGCTAAGATCTTGCGAACAACCTGCTCCATCTCACTCTTATCGCATACAGTATCATGCAATACTTCTGCGCTGCGAATATCTTCGATTGCCTGTGGAATCTTAACACCTGAGATCTTGTTCAGTTCGTCCACTAATTCAAAATCAGACTGTGAAGCATACTTCTCATCAATTGCTTCCATAACACTTCTGGTGAATTTGTATGGGCTTGCTGTTGATGCAATAACCGTAGGTGTCTGATCCTTGGTTGTCTGCACATATTTGTCATATACCGTTGCAGCAACCGCTGTATGTGTATCCATAATATACTGATCGGATTCATATACCTTCTTGATCGTCTGCGCTGTTTCTTTCTCACTTGCATAATTACCATAGAACTGGGAAAGTTTTGCTTTCATTTCCGGTGTGATCTCGTACTTACCGTCTGCATTCAATTCTTTCATTAATGCAGCATTCTTATCCGCATCATCTCCTGCAATGTGATAGATCAGACGCTCTAAATTGCTTGAGATCAAAATATCCATAGATGGTGATGTTGTCAAAATGAACTCACGGTTCTTATCATATACACCGGTCTCAAAGAAATCATACAATACTTTGTTCTCATTAGAAGCACAGATAAATTTGGCAATCGGTAATCCCATTTCCTTTGCATAATATGCAGCAAGAATATTTCCAAAGTTACCGGTAGGTACAACAACATTGATCTTGTCACCTGCCTGAATCTCTCCATTTGCTACCAGACGGCTGTATGCATACACATAATATACCATCTGTGGAACAAGACGACCAATGTTGATCGAATTGGCAGATGAAAATTGATATCCCTTTGCATCCATTGCAGCAGCAAGTGTCTTATCATTAAACATATTCTTAACACCTGTCTGTGCATCATCAAAGTTTCCAATAATTCCAACAACAGAAGTATTGGCTCCCTTCTGCGTTACCATCTGTTTTTCCTGAATCGGACTTACACCATTCTTCGGATAGAATACAATGATCTTCGTTCCCGGAACATCAGCGAATCCGGCAAGTGCAGCTTTTCCGGTATCACCGGAAGTAGCTGTCAGGATAACGATATCATTCTTAATCTGATTCTTCTTCGCAGAAGTTACCAACAGATATGGTAAGATAGAAAGTGCCATATCCTTAAATGCAATTGTAGATCCATGGAATAATTCCAGATAATAAGCACCTGCTTTCTTCACAAGTGGTGCGATTACCGGTGTATCAAATTTCTTATCGTAGGCACTATTGATACAATACTTCAACTCTTCTTCCGTAAAGTCTGTGAGCATTCTGCTCATAACTTCATATGCTACTTCCTGATAGCTCATCTTTGCCAAGTCATTCAGATCCACATCCAATGCCGGAATTGCATCCGGAACAAATAAGCCACCATTTTCTGCCAGACCTTTTAAAATTGCCTGGGAAGCGGTTGCGGTTTCGTTGTTGTTTCTTGTACTCTTGTAAGTTACTGCCATTCCTTTATCCTCTTTTCCTATATTATACTATAAGGGATAACCCCTCTGTAATCGGATTCGGCATTCTGCCTCTCCGTATTTCATACTTTTTATTCTGCCAGATAGACGTCCATTGTTCTTCTGCCCCAGCGTAATGCTTCCTTATGAGTCATAAAGAACATATCAATACGATTGCCTTTGATCGCACCACCACGATCCTCCGCAACATAAACCTGTCCGTTAATCACAACTTTGGTACCAAACGGTATTACACTTGTATCTACCGCAATCGTCCGGTTTGACGTTGGAACTGTTCCACTGGCTGTACGGTTTCTTCCGGAATATACACCGCAGCAGATTCGGCAGGTACAGTACGCTGTAATTACAAATTTGCCCAACTTTTCGCCATGTTCCGAAGCATATACCGGCTCACCTACTTTTCCTCCTCTCGAGGCTGTAGAACCGGATCCTGTATCGCTGCTGTCACCAGTGTCGATA
>JBNMIW010000054.1:0-9405 GCA_050873485.1 Lachnospiraceae bacterium
CTATAACGATGTCTGTATCTTTTCACCCGCTTTTTAAGTTTTCTTGTTAATCTATATATCCATCTTTTAACGTTCATTTTCTGTTCAATCCTTTGTCTAATTGCTTGATTATGTAAACCAAGTTTACTCATTAAAGTATATCACATCACAGAAAGATTGCTATCCTTTTTTTCCTAAAAAATTCTTAAGTTTTTGTTACTTTTTTCTTTCAATTATAAGTTAACTATTAAGGTATCATATCCTTGATTGCGCAGATCCTTTTCTAATGTCTTTGCCCCTTCTAACGTATCCTCTCTTCCAACCACAACTGCATATAGACCATTCCAATCCCTGATCTGTGCATAATATCCTTTATCAATCAATTGGTTTAACTGATATTGTGCATTCTCATATCTTCGATACAGTCCGACCTGAACACCATACTGTTTTTTCATCTGCGCCGAACCAACCGTTTCCTCAATTCCCTGTGCAATCCCCTTGGCAATTGCATCAAAATTATTGTCAAATGTTTCATTATCCGCATCCGTATTGATAAAACCTGCCTCAACCAAAACCGCCGGCATTTTTGTACGTTTTAACACGATCAGATCTTTCCTGACCGGTACACCCAAATTAGCAAAACCTGCCTTTTCTAATTGTGCATTGATATTTCTCGCCATTTCTCCCGGAATACCGGAATCATTGTAAACCAATGTCTGCACTCCACTATATGTGTTCGGCTCCGGACTGGAATTTCGATGAAATGATACAAAATAATCTCCACCACTCTCATTTGCAATCCTCGCTTTATCGATCGGTCGCTGATAAACATCTGTCGTTCTGGTATATACAACCGGAAATCCTGCCTGTTCTAACTGACTTCCAACAGCCAATGCCAGTCTCAAATTATCATCCTTTTCCTTGCGTCCGTTGTAAGATGCTCCGTTATCATAACCGCCATGTCCGGCATCAATTATAATTGTCGGTTTCATAGCCGACCTCCACATTCTCTCTCCTTACTATATGCAGTTTCTTCTTTTTCCGTTCCATACTGCATTATTCTTCTGTCTTTGTCTGAAGGTACGCTCCTCCTTCCTTTTTCAGCCAATTCCTGCGTTCTCTGTAATCCGGAAGTACCCGCTCTACCTGATCCCAGAATCGTGCAGAATGATTCATTTCCAATAAATGACACAACTCATGAACAACTACATAGTCAAGAATATTTTCCGGAAGCAGTATCAAATGCCAGTTATAGGAAATCGTTCCACGGCTGCTGCAGCTTCCCCATCTTGTCTTTTGATCTGCAATGCGGATCCGGTTATAAGTTACTCCGATCATGCGTCCATAATACTCCGTCTTTTCAGTTAAGATCACCCTTGCTTTTTCTCTGTAAGATCTTTCCTCTTCCCTGCTATATGTAACGATATTTGCTCTATTTTCTTCTGCTTTTTTCACCTGTTTATAGATCCAGAATGTTTTTTGTTTCACAAAACGCATAATCTCTGTTTCTGACAATGAAAAAGGCGCCTTTACCTTAAGCGCCCCTTCCTGCGTAATTCCGATTGCAAGTGTCTTACGTTTACTTCGCTCTAAAACAATCGGGATCTTCACATCCTCAATGATCAGATATTCAGGTATACATGATCCGTTATTCATCCAATTGCTCCTCTTTCTCCACATATTCTGTAAATGTACCCTTCTGTTCTTTCTTGACACAATAAAGTGCATTATCTGCCAAATGTAATAAAGTCGTGATATCCATATCGGAACGCGTTGCACATACATAACCGCCGGATGCCCGGATTGCCTTCCACTCTTTTAATGCCAATTGTATCGGAGTCTTCTCTAACAACTCCCAAAACTGCCGCAATTGTTCTTCTATCTCTTCTTTCGTCCTGTATCCATAGATCATCATACAGAATTCATCCCCGGAGCGTCTTGCAGTTAAATAATGATTCTCCGACTGGCTTTGCAACAGCATTCCAAAACTCTGCAAATATTTGTCCCCAACATCATGACTGTAATTATCATTGATCTGTTTAAAAGAATCCAGATCCATCATGACGATAGAACACAACTCTCCCTCTTGCATGGTTTGCATGATCTCTGTTGCCCGCTGTTTAAAATACTGATATCGACACAATCCCGTAAGCTGATCATGATTATTCTCATACTTCATCCGCTTCCGTTCTCTTACCTCTGCCGATACATCTGTAATAACACCTAAATATCCCTTTTCTTCCGTCATAAAATGAATCTTTACATACTGATCCTTCGCTACACAATAGATATCTTTGTTACCCTCAATCGGATGACTCATGATCTCCTGTAACCGGTTTACAAATAACTTCTTATCACTATAGAAATAATCAATATCTGCATCTGTCAGGTTCAATATTTCCTTCAGACCCTTCGTGACATATACATGTTCCCAATCATCCTGATATTCAAACGCAACCAACGGAACTTCACTCATTTCGAGTATCTTTGCTAACCGGTCTGATGAATGCCTTACACTTTTCACCATCACATTAATCCCGCTGCTCAACTGCTCAAATTCCGGGTTACCGCCAACCTCAATAGTCGTATCATAATTCCCATCCGTAATACGATTCAGCCCATTCAGGATCTGATGAATTCCCATTACAACCTTTTTGTTTACGAGATAATTCAACAAAACAAGCATTATGATCTCAACGCACACAAGACATAGCAAGGTTGCCAACAGATTAAACAATAATTTGGAAACCAATACACGAACCGGAATTGAGGCACCGATCAACGTATTGTTATACTCCTTTGTCACAACATACCAGTAAGATCCATCCTTTTTCCGGCGTAATGCACCTTTCTTACAATCCCGGAACCGTTCTAATGTGTATCGATCTGCAACCGAATCGTCCGGCATTCCACCTGACAAAGCTGTCAGTGTATCCGTATCACAATCAATTGAAAACAATTCTTCTCCTTCATCGGTTGGAAACAATGAAAAAATGTACTCATAGGTATTCCGCTCCGTCTCTTTCTTCTGACGTTCCGGGTCTAAACCAACCTGAACAATCCCCTTCTTACCTCGTCTGGCAACCGCTACATACTTCATTATTTTTCCCTCTGCGGTATTGGGTTGTTCATCCTGTACAAAATAATTGCTCTCTTTATAATCTTCTAATATGGATAAAAACTCGGAAGTCTGCTTTCCCTTTCGAAAGTCAACACCAACATATTTGCCAACTGACGAATAGATAATCACACCATCTTCATCTGTCACATGAATCTCATCTACAGCTAATAACCGGGCTAATTTCTGCAATTCCGTAACACTTTGAAACACTTCTTCATTATGTTCTAATATGTATGCCGTCGCTTTTGCTCTCGTAACATAATCCACATCCAGATTGGCATTGATCGATTCAAGCTCTTTGTCATTGTTCTTCATTGTTTGAATGATCTGATCAATCTTACTTGAAAAAGTATGATATTGCTGCCGCTTCACGGAAAATAATGTCACTACGCTGTTTCCTGCAAACAATATTAAAATTGCAATCGTTACAATCATTACTGCATTCTTTCGAAATATCTTCTGCATCGATATACCCCCATTTGTATTCTCTGCTCCTAATAGTGTAACTTTGCGTTTTATTTTATCACACTTTTTCCCAAAGAAAAAGTGACTTTTCATTTACCTCGTTTTGCTGTTCGCAATTTTCCCTGTTAATTCGTATATCTCAACGCATCGATCGGATGTTTATTTGCAGCCTTATATGCCGGATACAACCCAAAGATCACACCGATAAGGAGTGAAAAAACAATCGCAATGAGAACAATATCCATCGAAATATGTCCGGACAGCGACGTTGCAAAATGATTGATTCCAAATACAATGATCACCGAACAGAGCAAACCGATCAGACAACCGGCAACGCTTACCAGCAATGCCTCTAATAAAAACTGTATCATGATCGTTTTCTTTCTTGCCCCGATTGCTTTCCGGATACCAATCTCTTTTGTCCGTTCCGTAACAGAGACCAACATGATATTCATAATTCCTATACCGCCAACCAGTAATGAAATGGCCGCAATGCCTCCTAACATCCATTTCATTGTATCATTTACACTGCTCATCGTTTCCATAACCGTGGAAGAATTCGTTATCGTATACGCATCCGTATCGCCTTCCAGTCTCTCGTATAGATATGCTGTAATATCCTGCTCCACACGATCCATGCTTTCCTCATCTGCGGATGACACATAGAATCCGGTAATCTCCCGACTGCTTCCCGTAATTTTCGAAAGCACGGAAAACGGAATATACGCCTCTAATCGTTCGGATACATTTCCAACGGAACTGTCCTCCTCTTCTAAGATTCCAATCACCGTAAAATGATACCCGTCAATCGAAAAAGTTTTTCCTACTGCCTGACGTGTCGTACCAAACAATTCTTCCGCAGCCGTGGTATTTAACACTGCCACCATTGTCCGGTAGGTCTCATCTCCACTCATCAAAAAACGTCCTGCGGAAAGTGTCAGTCCCTGTATGTCATAATAAGAACCCGTCGTTCCATACAGGTTAATACCGGAACTGTTTCTCTCGTATTTTGCGGTTGCATTTCCGTATGCCACCGGTGCCACCTGTGAAACGGATTCCTTTTCCGTCAAACTTTCCAACTCCTCCATTGTAATTGGATTTTCCTTGTCGTCCTGTATCTGTACCGACAACAGATTGGTTCCCATTGCCGAGATTGAATCCGTTACCTGATCTGTTGCACCATTTACGATCGATACCAGTACCACTAACGACATAACACCGATGATCATACCAAGCATCGTCAAAAATGTTCTCAATTTATTTGAAAAAACAGATGCAATCGCCATTTTAAATGACTGAATCAGCATAGTCTTATACCTCCTGTACTTTTCCGTCTAATATTCGAATCTGGCGTTTTGCCTGGTTGGCAACGCCTTCATCATGTGTGATCAGTACGATCGTATTTCCCTGTTCATGCAATTCATGAAATAATGTCATGATCTCATCACTTGTTTTACTGTCAAGGTTGCCGGTCGGCTCATCTGCTAAGATCAGGGAAGGTTTTGTAACGATTGCTCTTGCGATCGCTACTCTTTGCTGCTGACCTCCGGAAAGTTCCATCGGCTTATGTGTTTTTCTTCCCTGCAAACCGACACGTTCCAACGCCTGATCCACCCGTTTATGCCGTTCCTTAGACGCAATCTGCTGATATATGAGTGGAAGTTCTACATTTTCCTGTGCAGTCAGCCTGCTTAGCAGATTAAAGTTCTGGAAAACAAATCCGATCTTGTCATTACGGATTGCCGCTAACTCATCCTCGGAATATTCCTCAATCCGGACACCATCTAACAAATAGTCTCCTTCATCCGCAACATCCAGGCAGCCGATCATATTCATCAGTGTCGATTTTCCGCTTCCGGATGGTCCGATAATGCTGACAAATTCGCCATCTTCTATATGCAGATTTGCGTGATCGAGTGCTTTCACAACCTCTCCACCGATCGTATATGTCTTACACAAATTATCAATCTGTATCATTTAGACCCTCCTTTACCACCGGATGGTCCGCCACCGTTCATTCCGCCACCGGACGGCATATCTGCCGGTGCGCCACCACCCATCTGTCCGGGCATATCCATCTGACCCATGCCGTTATCCTTCTGGTCGCTGTTATCTTCTTTTCCTGCAATCTCGTAATAAATGGTATCTCCTTCGGATAAACCACTCTTTACTTCGACATTATTTTCATCGGACATCCCAAGCGTTACTTCGGTCTTTCCGGTCAGTTCTTTCGAAGATTCATCATATCCGGTATATACATAACTCTTATTGTCTTCTTCGGTGACTGCTGTAAGCGGAATCGTAAGCACATTTTCTGCCTGCTCTAAAATAACCTTTACAGATGCATTCATGCCCGATAACATATCCTCTGTCTTGTCAAAAGTAATCTCTACCGGATATTGTGCAACACCGCCACTGCTGCTTGCATTTGCCCCAACACTTGTGATCACCCCATCAAATGTTGTATCTTCCACTGCATCCAATATGACCTCGGCTTCCAATCCCTCTTTCATGGAAAGTACATCCAGTTCATCTACATACATTGTTACCTTCATCTGCGTTCCACCTGCAATAGTAAATGCAGACGTAGTTGTAATTGCGGTTGATGTCTCAGACGATCCGCTTGCAGAAGAAGATCCGCCACCGGATGAAACACTCTGCGAAGTTCCTGCCTTTTGAGTCTGGACTGCATCGGATGCTGATTTATTATTCCCGGCAGCTTTCTGTTTACTGTTATCCGCTGTTCCCGCTTGTTCTGTTGTTCTTGTCTGATCTTGTGTATTTGCTTCCGTTGTACTTTCTGAGCTGTCTGCCTGTACTTCTACTTTGACTGCACTACTTGCATAAGTCGTGTCTGTTTCTTTGTACCGTACATACCAGGTTCCCGCACTGACATTTGTTGTTTCGTTGCTGCAAGTGGTCCAGGATGTTGCATTTTCCTGATCTCCATATTCCATCTGATCTGTAGTACCTTTGATACAACCTGCACCGCCTTCCAGATTTTGTGGTGCATCCACCTGTGTTTTCTCATTTTCCGTTGTTTGGGATGTGCTCTGTTCGCTGGCTGCTACCGACGTTGTACTCATCGTCATGAAACCACCGGTCTGTGTGTTACTTTGCGCCGACAACTCTTCTGTATCACTTTGTGTCTGTGCATACACCGTTTCACTGGTATCTTCTTCCGAATTCTCATTGGAGCTATATGTGTCTCCTGTTTGTTTTGTGTTACTTTCATTTGATGTTCCACCCGAACCTGAAACACTGATCGTCTCAACGATACCATCTGTATTTGCTACAATTCCACCATTTGTCTGAATCTCAATCAATGTATTCAACATGGAAATAAGCGATGTTCTTTCTGCTACTGCTTCTAAATAAGCGGTTGTATGTGTCGTTCCGGTTAAGGTTATCACAGCCGTTGATGCCGATACCCGGTCTCCTTCCGAAACCTTCACACTTGCGATCGTACCCGAAGTGCCATATACCTGAATCGGCTGATGAATATAAGCAGTTCCACTTCCTAAATTCACACCATCTGCATTTGCAACAGAAACTTCTGCGTCATAATCAAACACATCATCCTCAAACAAAATGATTGCTGCTCCGTCTGAGATTTCCTCTATCGTTCCTTCCGTTTCCGTATCATCGGCACTGACTGTCACCGTATCTCCTTCCGCAGCATTCGCAGCACCTTCTATCTTAACTGCCATGTATCCATCATTGGATATCAACATCAATGCTCCATTGTCTTTCATGACATCTGCAACATTTTCTCCTTCGGAGGCATATACCTTCTTCACTCTTCCGGCAACTCCTGCTGTAATGGATTTACCGGTGGTACTGCTCTTTGTATCTGTAATTGTATCATTTACTTCATCAATCGCATCCTGTATTTCCTCAATGCAACCGGTAAGCGATGCACTATCCACGGTTGCCAATAACGTTCCCTCTGTCACAGAACTTCCCTCACTCACTTTCACTTCCTGAATAGTCAGATCTTCCGGAATCACAATCTCATTGGTATCTGCATACGAAATGGTTCCTGTTCCCGCAACACTTGTCTGAATGGTTCCTGTCGTAACCTGTGTACTCATCTGCATGCCATCGCTCGTATCTTTTGCCCGCGACTTCTTTAGCCACACACCACTGCCGCCAATCACACCTACACATACAATGGCTGCTGCTATGATCCATTTTTTCTTTCCCTTTTTCACCATATATACCTCCGTTTTCGTCTCTTTCTCTGCGTTTTCCTTATCGTATCAATGAATTCTTAAAAAAACCTTGAAGGAATATGAACAACTTTTGAACGCTGTTCAATCTTATTTCAAGCTTTTCATGTTATTATGCTTCCTGTATAATAAAAGAAATGTAAAAATGAAAGAGGTAACAGGCATGCGCTTACTATTAGTAGAAGATGAAGAAGGATTCGCAGAGGCACTTTGTACCTCCTTAAAAATGGAACACTATATTGTAGATTGGGCAGCCGACGGAGAAAAAGGATTAGAGTTCGGACTTTCTGAAGTATATGATGCGATCATATTAGACATCATGCTGCCAAAACTGGACGGATTAAGTGTGCTTGGCAGACTCCGCCGGGAAGGAGTTACCACTCCGGTATTGTTGCTGACTGCTAAATCGGAATTACAGGATAAGATCACCGGACTCGATTGTGGTGCAGATGACTATTTAACCAAACCATTTCACAGAGAAGAACTCTACGCAAGGCTCCGGGCATTAACACGCCGCCAGAATAACGGCAGCACACCGGATCAGCTTGCCTTTGGAGATATTTATATGCAACAGGGCAGCAACGAATTATCCTGCTCGGCAACCGGTAAGAGTATCGCTTTAAACGGAAAAGAATATCAGCTTATGGAATATCTGTTACGCAATGCCGGACAGATCATCAGCCGGGAACAGATCATCGAAAAGATCTGGGGATATGATACGGATGCCGAATACAATAATGTCGAAGTATATATCTCTTTTCTTCGAAAAAAATTACAGTTTTTAAAGGCTGAAACCTCGATTCAGACCATCCGCAAATTAGGCTACCGATTAAATACACCCGATTAAAAAAGGAGCAGACCATGACAAAGACATTACGAAAAAGAATCTTATTTACCATGATCGTTCTACTTTCCCTTACATTTATCAGTATTATATGTGCGATCAATATATGGAACCGAACCAGAAATCAGAATATATCAGATAATAATCTGCGTTTCATTTTGCAGCGGGACTTTAAGCCGGATATGCCGCAAAATAATGATCCACAGACAAATGAAGACAATGCACCTCCTGCCGATTCGGACGAGAAGAAGATTCCCAAACCCGATGACCGCCACATGGAAATTGCAACTTCACAATATATTCTTGCCCGGTACAACGCAGATGACACACTGATCTCTATAAAGAATACGCTATCCTCCACTTATACAGATGAAGAGATTGAAAGCTACTGCAAAGAAATCCTATCTTCCGACAAGGAACTCGGTACGATCTATCACCTTCGTTATCTGAAACAGACAAGTGCCATGGGAAGCGTGATCGTCTTTGTTGACTATTCCGCGGAAGAACAGAACAACAATCAGTTATTCGTCATTTCCATCGTGTTAGGAATGATCGGTCTGATCCTCCTTGGTTTTCTGTCTTATATATTGTCCGGACTGATGGTTCGTCCGATCGAGGATGCCTTCTTAAAACAAAAACAATTTATCTCCGATGCAAGCCATGAATTAAAAACACCGATCACGGTCATTTTATCAAATGCAGAACTTTTGTCAGATCAGTACGGCGAAAATAAGCAGATCTCTTACATCAAACAGGAATGTGAC
>JBNMIW010000055.1:0-9396 GCA_050873485.1 Lachnospiraceae bacterium
GATCAATACAACTACGATCGTAATCTTAATATTAACGGAAAGCATGAACAGCAACGTTCCAAGAATCGTGATCACACCTGTAAACAACTGTGTAAATCCCATCAGCAATCCTTCTGAAAACTGATCTACATCATTGATCACTCTTGATACTACTTCACCATATTGTTTGTTATCAATATATTTCAGCGGAAAATGATTGATCCGTTCAAATACACTCGTACGGATATCTTTTACTACCTCATAGGTAATCTTATTATTACAAAGACTCATCAGCCACTGTGAAAGTGCCGTAATTGCGATCACAATTGCGAAACGGATCAACAGCGGTTTCAATCCCGTAAAATCTACCTGACCTTTATCTACAATAAAATCAATCGCATTACCGGTTACAATCGGTGCATACAAGGTCGTTACAACTGTCACAAATGCAAAAAGCAAAGACAACCATACAAAATGTCGATATGGCTTAATATAAGTAAGAACTCTCTTTAAGGTATCTTTTTGACTTTCTTTTGTCATTTCATTCTTTCCTGCCATTATTTTGTCTCCTCCTTCTTTGCATTATCATCCTGTGAATGTACAATCTCCTGATATACACTACAACTCTTCATCAATTCCTCATGATTACCAATACCGGCCATCGCACCATCTTCCAACACGATGATCTGATCTGCCTGTTTGATCGTTGACGCTCTCTGCGATACGATAAAGACCGTCATTCCCTTTGTCTCTTCCTTGATTGCTTTCCGCAATCTTGCATCTGTTGCAAAATCCAATGCCGATGCCGAATCATCTAAGATCAGGATCTCCGGCTCTTTCACCAATGCTCTCGCAATCGTAAGTCTCTGTCTCTGTCCACCCGACAGATTCTTACCTCCCTGCAAGATTCTCTCTTCCAATCCGTCTTTCTTACTTGCAATGACATCCGCTGCCTGTGCGATTGCAATTGCACGATTCATCTCTTCTTCGGTTGCATCTTCTTTTCCCCAGCGCAGATTATCTGCAATTGTACCGTTAAAAAGGACTGCTTTTTGCGGTACAATACCAATCCGGTCTCTCAACTGATGGAACGAATAGGACTTTACATTTACCTTATCGACCAATACCGATCCTTCCGTTGCTTCATAAAATCTCGGTATCAGATTGACCAGCGTGGATTTTCCACATCCGGTACCACCGATCACACCGATTGTCTGTCCTTTCTTTGCCGTAAAAGAAATATCCCTAAGTGCCGGTTCTTTTGCACCCTCATAAGTAAATGTGACATGATCAAATACCACTTTATCTTCCGACGGCACCAGATCTACTCCGGTTGGATGCTCTACAATGGAAGGTTCCATGGCAAACACCTCACCGACACGCTTTGAACATGCCGCTGCTTTCGTCAGTAAGATGATCAGATTTGCAAGTTTTACTAACTCGACCAGAATCTGTGACATATAGTTTACTAATGCAATAACTTCACCCTGACTTAAGTTTCCTACATTTACCTGCAAACCACCGATCCAGATAATCGCAATAATTGCAACATTTACAATAATATATGTGACCGGATTCATCATAGCAGATATCTTTCCAACAAATAACTGCATCTGCATCAGATGATCGCTTCCCTCAAGATAATCTTCCTCTTCATCTTTCTGTCTGCAAAATGCCCGGATCACTCTGGAACCAACCAGATTTTCTCTTGTCATTAAAAGCACCCGATCCAATGCCTTTTGTACTTTCTGATATAACGGAATCGTATATAACATGATACCGAATACAACGATTGAAAGTAATGGAATTGCCACAACGAATACAAGCGCTGCCTTCACATCTACCGTAAATGCCATAACCATAGCTCCGAATACAATAAACGGTGATCGAAGGAATAACCGCAAAAACATATTCACACCTGACTGCATCTGGTTAATATCGTTCGTCATACGCGTGATCAGGGTTGATGTACCTGCCGTATCTAATTCTGTATAAGACAGTGAATTGATGTGTGCAAACAGATCCCTGCGCACACCTTTTCCAAATTCAACCGATGCTTTTGCTGCAAAATACTGTGCTGTAATCGAACAGGTAAGTCCGATCACACCAAGAAGCACCAAAACGGCACCCATTCGTAAAATATATGCGTTGTCTGCATTTTTAATACCGGTGTCCACAATTGCAGCCATAACAAGCGGCACAAACAATTCGAAACTCGCCTCTAACATTTTAAAACATGGTGCTAATATACTTTCTTTCTTATATTCCTTTAAATAATTGGTTATCTTAAACATTCCCTTACTTCTCTTTCTTTCTTAAATATCGAATAAATCTTCCAACCTCAATCCACGCTTCCTTTGCTTCCGGATATAACAATAAACCCATCTGAAACACATGAAACATTCCCGGATAGATATGTTCTTTCACGGTAACTCCCGCATCCATTGCATGTTTTGCGACCGTCTTCGTATCACTTAACAGCATTTCATATTCTCCAACCTGCATTAACATCGGCGGGAATCCATGATAATCCCCATTCACAGGAGAAATATACGGTATTTCCGGATTACTGTCTTTGTAATATCCTTCCTGATATACCAGACTGTCCATTGTACCGCCAAATATCGGATCAATGTCGAAATTCTCCTGATACGATTCTCCACTTTTGGTCAGATCCGTCCAGGCTGACATCGTAATAATTCCGGCAGGTAACGGCATATCATGATCCCGCAGATACAGACAAAGTGCCAATGCAAGTCCCCCACCTGCCGAATCGCCTGCTACGATCAGTTTCTCTAATGGATATCCCCGTTCTATGATCCATTGATACGCCGCAAGTGCATCTTCTAACGCCGCCGGATACGGATGTTCCGGAGCAACCCGGTAATCTACACTTAACACATCATATCCCTTACTGATCTCGTTATAAAGACCTGCCATATCCCGGTATGTATTATGCAGCCTCCCATAATAACCACCGCCATGCAGTTGCAGTACAATTCCCGGCAGTTTCCATTCCTCTTCATTGTTCTCTGTATCTTCCGTTTCCCGTTTCCGGCTCAGAAGTTCCATCGTAAAATGTTCCATCGAAATGACGGAATGACTGAGATGTTCCGGACATTCCCACATTCGCTCTCTCTGATACAGTTTTGCCCGCAACTGCCCTGCCTGACTCTGACCACCCGGTAACGGCAGATGATTCGCAACTTTTACCATCTTGCGCGCAGTTCTGCCTCTTATACTGATTCTATCTTCCATACATCTCTCCCATTCTATACATGAAATCTTCGTTTTAATTCTCTTGTAATCTCACGATCTCCAAAAATGATCGTTCCAAGCAGATATACCCCCGTAACCGCCGTACATGTTACCGGAAGCACAACATTTGTAATCTTACCCGTAAAATACAGACTGATGATCGCAATACTGCAAATCGCGATCAACAGCAGTAACAATGTATAACTGTACCAATGCTGCCGGTTCAGCATCATCAAAAAGAATACGATCGCATCTCCAAATAAGATCACTCCCGGAATCGCCCATTTTAAAGACCAGCCTGTCATACCGATAAAATAGTCAATCCCTAACAGAAAAGTCATGGTAAGAATCAACTGTAAACCGATCTTTGCTGCATATCCCGCATCATGATTGATCCAATAAATCATGGAAAGATAAATGTAGATCATTGCAATTCCGCTGATTCCAGACCACCAGAAATGTGGCGTTGCAAACCGGTTGATCACAATCAGTCCAATCTCCGCTATTATAAATAGAAATAAAATTAACCGCATAACAAAATGAAGCCGCTTTGTCCGCTTTCTGACATCCGGATAAGGTGCCCCATTGCTGACAACCGGACTATTCATCTCCTCCGGTGTCATTTCGTCTAAAACGCTATGGCAAAGGGGACACACGTCGGTATCATCATATACAATTACATTACAGTTTCTGCATATATTCATCGTTCACTCCACTTTTCTTTCTCTATCGAACTATTCGTTTAAGGTTATTCCATCAGCCATAATAGGCTCCGTTGCTCTCTACCGCAACCGAAACTCCGTCCTTTGCAATTGTCTGGAAGAATCGTTTCTGGATGGACAGATCAACCAATATGGAACTAAATGTAAATGTAAGGATTCCATTATACGAACAAATGCCGCCCTTCATATTCTGCCCCTTTGACATGGACAGCGTTACATAAAAATGTTCCACATATTTCTGATAAGGTTCCTTCAATTCAATATTTCCGATATTGGTTACCGTTGCAGAAGTTGCCTTTGCAGACGCTCCATACACCTGCTTCATCACAAAATTCTTAATTACAAGCGGCACAGCACGCAAGATCCAGTTCTTCTCATTTGATACATTATACGACATAATGTTATTCAGATTCTCCGGTGTGATCTGTTCCTTCAGATTCTCTGCCACAATGTCCAATACTTCCTCAAATGTATAACTCTCTTTTTCCGGTTGAAATGTTGCAAAAACCATAGCAAAGAAATTCTTCATCGTATGGGAATCATAGTATGGTCTTAAATTGACCGGAACACAGCAACGGAACGGTATCTTCGACGGCTGCTCCCGCATATATTCCTTGTATGCCGCATACACAAAAGTTCCAACCAGATATTGATTGATCGTAACACCATGCTTCTTACTTGCCTGCTTTAACTCATTTACCGGAAAATATCCGTGTACAACACCCATCTCGCCCTTTGGAAGACGTTCTCCATTCAAAGTGAATGCTTTTTCAGACTTGTACACCTTGCCATGCCCCTTTTTAAAATTCTTCACATAGCTGTCTTCCTTGTCTAAAAATACACCGGACGAGATCTTGTCCTTTTCACCCTTCAACTCCTCAGGATATCGCAAACGCAAATACTGATATACCAATTCTTTTAAAAAGGTGATTCCGCCCGCACCATCTGTCAGCGCATGAAACACCTCTAAATTAATTCTGCATTTATAATATGTTACACGAAACATATAATGATTATTCCGGCTCTTGTCAATATAAGCTCCCGGATGCGAATATTCCTCCAATACATTGGGTGCCGGTCTTGTATTCTCCTCAAAATAATACCAGAACACACCCATTCGGAGCCGCATCCGAAATACAAGAAACTGCGGCAGTATCCGATTCAATGCCTCCTGCAACAAAATACGGTCGATCTCCTCTGTCAACGTTACAGAAATACGATACACATTCGTCATGTCTTCTGTTGCAATAACCGGAAACAAATTGGCTGTATTATCTAATTTATCCCAGGCAAGCTGTTCTCTTCTCCTCGCTAACCTGTTATCTTTTTTATTCTCATTCTTCATTGTCAACCATTCCTTTAATTCAACCAATTCGATATGATAATCCCCATATACAAAATCAGCCTGTTCACTAAATGCTTATTATACAACATTTCAAGCATTTGGTAAACAGGCGATATCCTGCTTGTTTCCGTTTATTTATTGTTAATCTTGGAACGTTTTCTAAGCGTTGGATCCAAAATCTTCTTACGAATACGGATGTTCTTTGGTGTGATCTCTAATAATTCATCGGTATCGATAAATTCCAATGCCTGCTCTAAGCTTAACACTCTCGGTGGTGTCAGTTTCAATGCATCATCCGCACCGGAAGAACGTGTATTGGTCAAATGTTTTGCCTTACATACATTGATCTCAATGTCCTCTGCTTTTCCGGTCTGTCCAATTACCATACCTGCATACACCTGCTCACCCGGTCCGATGAATAATGTTCCGCGATCCTGCGCATTGTACAAACCATATGTGATAGAAGTACCGGACTCAAATGCGATCAAAGATCCCTGATTACGATACATCATATCTCCCTTATAAGGACCATATCCGTTGAAAATGGTGTTGATAATACCGGTTCCCTTTGTAGATGTCATGAAATCTCCACGGAATCCGATCAATCCACGGGCAGGGATGTTAAACTCTAAACGAACTGTTCCGTCATGTGCCGGTGTCATTGCCTGCAATTCACCTTTACGCTCATTTAACATGCTGATGATCGTACCGGAGAACTCTTCCGGTACATCAATGTATGCGATCTCCATCGGCTCTAACTTCTTGCCTTTTTCATCTGTATGGTAGATTACTTCTGCTTTACTAACCGCAAATTCATAACCTTCCCGGCGCATATTCTCAATCAATACGGATAAATGCAATTCTCCACGTCCGGATACTTTGTATGTGTCCGTATCATCTGTTTCTTCTACTCTCAGGGAAACATCGGTATTCAGCTCACGGAACAGACGGTCTCTTAAATGTCTTGATGTGACAAACTTACCTTCTTTTCCTGCAAGTGGAGAATTATTAACAATAAAATTCATTGAAATCGTCGGCTCTGATATCTTCTGGAATGGGATTGGCTGTGGATTATCTACGGAACACAGCGTATCTCCTATATGCAGATCTGCAATACCGGAGATTGCAACGATCGAACCAATACCAGCCTCATTTACTTCCACCTTATCAAGTCCTTCGAACTCGTATAACTTACCGATCTTAACCTTCTTGCATTTGCTCTCATCATGCGCATTGACTAATAACACTTCCTGATTTAATTTGAGCGTACCGTTATCCACCTTACCAACACCGATACGACCTACATACTCATTGTAATCAATCGTAGAGATCAATATCTGTGTATCTGCGTCCGGATCTCCTTCCGGTGCCGGGATATAATCAATGATCGTTTCAAATAATGGTGCCATATCCACTGCTTCATCATCCATGTTACGTTTTGCAACACCATCTTTTGCAGATGCATATACAAACGGGCAATCCAACTGTTCATCGGTTGCTTCCAAATCAAGTAATAATTCTAATACCTCTTCCTCGACCTCTTCCACTCTGGCTTCTGGACGATCGATCTTATTCACACAAACGATAACATTCAGATTCAATTCCAATGCCTTTTTCAACACAAACTTTGTCTGTGGCATCGCTCCTTCAAATGCATCGACAACAAGAATAACACCATTTACCATCTTAAGAACACGTTCTACCTCACCACCAAAATCGGCATGGCCCGGAGTGTCTATAATGTTAATCTTCGTTCCTTTATAATGTACTGCTGTATTTTTAGAAAGAATCGTAATTCCTCTTTCACGCTCAATGTCGTTCGAATCCATAACACGCTCTGCTACTTCCTGATTCTCACGAAATACACCACTTTGTTTTAATAACTCATCTACCAATGTGGTCTTACCATGATCGACATGGGCAATGATCGCAACGTTACGAATATCTTCTCTTTTGATCTTCATAGTTTCCTCCTGACACTTCTAGTGTTTCTCTACCTTTTTACGCACGATTTCAAGTGTAGCACAAAGAATCAAGGCTTTCAAGAATATTGGCACAAAAAATAAGCGAAAAAACGCCGATATTTTCCAGCGTTTCTTCGCTTTTCTTGTTAAATATCACACATCCACAGCAAATCGTTTCGGAATTCGCCAATGTGCAGAACCGAATATATTACAATTATTTGCTTTTCTTCGGTGCATTCTTCTTGGCTGTGGTAGATTTCGTCGTACTTGTCTTTGCCGTACTCTGCTTGGGTAACGCCTTCACAGGCTGCTTCTTGTCAACATAATCATATCGGAATACCACTACGGAAAGTGGTGGCAAATGCATTGTAATGGACTGCTCTCTTCCATTCCATGGCTCATCCTCTGCCTTGATCGGCTTCGCATTCACTCTTCCTTTTCCTCCGAATTCTTCTGCATCTGAATTCAGAATCTCTGTATATTTGCCCGGACATGGAACCCCAACAACAAATCCGTCTCTGTCAACCGGCGTAAAGTTACATACAAACAATAACTGATCCTTGGCAGTAGAACCACGACGAATGAAGGAAACAATACTGCTTTGCGGATCATCACAACTGATCCATTCAAATCCCATCTGATCCTGATCATTATAGTAGAACGCATCATAGGTATTGTATAAATGATTCAATGCTTTCACATAATTCTGTATTCCCTTATGACTTGCGGCATCCTCTCCGTCTAACAGATACCAATCCAGACTGCGCGCCTCGCTCCACTCTCTAAGCTGTGCAAATTCCTGTCCCATAAATAACAGTTTCTTACCCGGATGTCCGTACATGAAACCGTATGCGGTACGAAGATTGGCAAACTTATCATCATGCAATCCCGGCATCTTATTGATCATAGAACATTTTAAATGAACTACTTCATCATGGGAGATTACCAAGATAAAGTTCTCAGAGTATGCATACATCAGACTAAACGTCAGACGATTGTGATTAAACTGTCTAAAGTATGGATCTAACTTCATGTACTCTAAGAAGTCATTCATCCAACCCATGTTCCACTTAAAGAGGAATCCCAGACCATCCATGGAAACCGGAGCGGTAACTCCTGCCCAGGATGTAGATTCTTCTGCGATTACAAATACACCCGGTTCTAATTCTTCAATCGTCTTATTCAATTTCATTAACATCTTGATGGCATCATAGTTCTCGTTACCGCCATCTTCATTCGGCAGCCAGTTGCCATCCTGTTTACCATAATCCAAATACAACATGGATGCCACCGCATCTACGCGAAGTGCATCTATATGATATTCCTTTGCCCAGAATACGGCATTGGCGATCAGGAAGTTCGATACTTCATTCCGTCCAAAATCAAATATATAAGTTCCCCAATCCGGATGTTCTCCTCTTCTTGAATCCGGATGCTCAAATAACGGCATACCGTCAAACTTGCCAAGACCATGTGCATCCCGTGGGAAATGTGCAGGAACCCAGTCTAAGATCACACTGATTCCGTTCTTATGCATATAATCTACAAAATACATGAAATCTTCCGGATCCCCATATCGTCTGGTTGGTGCATAATAATTCGTTACCTGATATCCCCAGGAACCATCAAACGGATATTCTGCGATTCCCATAAGCTCAATATGTGTATATCCCATATCTTTCACATAATCCGCTACCATCGGTGCAAGTTCCCGATAAGAGAAGAATCCATTCTCATCATCTTCTACTTTCTTCTTCCAGGAACCTAAATGCATCTCATAAATATTCATTGGCTTACGCATAGCGTCATTTCTGGTAACGGTCTTACGTTTCTCCATCCATGCACTATCTTTCCAACGGTATTTTGTAAGATCTTTGACTACATTTGCATTATCCGGACGGAACTGTGTACAGTTACCAAACGGATCTGCCTTATAGATCTCCTCACCGTAACGTGTCAGAATATTAAACTTATAGATTGCATCCTCGCCAACATCCGGAATGAACAATTCATAAATTCCGGAAGAACCTGTCAGATGCATCGGATGTAATGCTCCATCCCACATATTAAAGTCACCGACAACCGATACCCTTCTCGCATGTGGTGCCCATACCGCAAAATATGTACC
>JBNMIW010000056.1:0-9365 GCA_050873485.1 Lachnospiraceae bacterium
CATTTATTAAAAAAACTGGAAGAACAAATTTCAGAAAAAGGAATGAATTCTACATTATTCAAATGGTGTCGTCAATTTTATCTTTTATATCCTCAGATTGGTGCGACAGTGTAGCACGAATTTATAACACAACCGGAATTACTTGTTAATAATCTTTCATTTTCACATATTAGAGAAATAATGGTAATTAAAGATGCATTTGCCAGATAAGAAGAAATTACAAGAATTTATGTTAAAAGAAATAAAAGAAATGGGAATATAGAAAATCCAAATTTTACCGTATAATAGAATGTGAGAAATTTTACTTTGTATAAAAGATAGAATTCGAATATGGAGACAAAAAATGATTCAAAACATATTACACAGCAATATATTCATAGCATATTTATGCATCATCAATCTGATAACATTTGCAGTCTACGGCATTGACAAGTGGAAGGCGAAGCACAACAAGTGGCGTGTACGGGAGGCAACTTTGTTGGGACTGGCAGTGATCGGTGGTTCCATCGGGGCATTTGCGGGAATGTATACGTTTCGACATAAGACAAAGCATTGGTACTTTGTAGTGGGTGTGCCGCTCATTCTTATAGTACAGATTGTATTGTTGGTTTATTGGGGAAGGTGAGATAATGTTTGGAAGAAAGAGACACAAACAGACAAGTACATATGATGCAACAAAAATGCGACCAGTCATCCGTGCAAGTATCTGCACGGGAGAACAGGTCGCAGGTTTTAAGGATTTGCAGACAGGCAGATTTTCCGAGATCATGTTGATACGGGATGCAACCGATCTTAAGCAATTCTGTACCCAGTATGGGGTAGAACAGTCTGCAATTACAAAAGAATATTAATACTTATATTGTACATATAGTTAATTTGTAGCGGCAGTTGTTGCCTCGGTTGTGGCAGCTGTCGTATTTTCTGTTGTGGTGGTGTTATTGCCACCAGCTTCTGTGGATGAGCTATTTTCGCTGGTCGTTGTACCGCCGTTTTCGGTACTACCGGTTGTAGTGTCACCGGTTCCGGCACTCAATGCCCACATTTTCGTAATCTGGTTACTCAAACGTTTGAAATCCCAGCCGACATCACTACGAGCTTGGCTTGTAGGATCATTTACATAGAACAGACCGTCTTTGTAATCTTTGATCACAATGTAACTTCCACTTCTTGTAAAATCTCCCGGAGCCATAGAACAGATGATAACTTTGCCGCTTTCTAAGGCTGATTTCATATCATCTTCTGCAACAGTCAAAGATTCGGAACTTAGACCAAGTCCCGCTGCCCCATCGGTCATAAGCGCCCAATTGGTATCGCCGTGTTCATCAATATAACCCTTTTCCGTTGAGTAATCGGCTACCTTGATCGGATTCATACTTCCATCCTGCTTCAAATAGGTGTATGCCATAGAAAGACAGGTTGGGCCACTTCCGCTAAATGCAACCAGATCATTTCCGTAATCCGCATAACCCCATTGTTCATCATATTGAAGGAATAATGGAATCTCTGTCTGACTGACATCTACTGAAAAATCGCCATCGTATACGGTATTGATCTTTGCAATATAATCTAATGTAAATTGTTTCATTTCGAGATTGGCAGCTAAATTGCGTAACAGGATATCGGAATAGACTGCCTGATTGTCCATAATATTCTTAATATCGGTGTCTGTTTCTGCCGCAGTTTGAAGGATTGCAATGGCTGCATCACGATCGGCTGGCAGATCTTTGGCAAGAATTGCTTCATCAATGTCTGCAACGGGAGCTTCTGTTGTAACTTCCTGTGTGGTTGCAGGCAATTCTGTTGTTGCTTTTTGTTTTTTGTCTTTGGTGAAAAGACCAACGATTCCGGTGATCAGTTTTACAATTATGAAAATTACTAAAATGACAGCAACTAATAAAATACTGCATCGGATAATGGCCTGCTGACGGCGTTTCTTCCTGCGGCGTTCTCTGGCAGCAAGTTTTCTACGACGTGCGGCGGCACGTTCTCTTCTAAGATCTTCTAATTCTGCTTCGGTTAATTGTTCTTCGTTATCATATCCATCCATGTTCATCCCACCTTGTGTATTATTATAACAATGTAAATATGCTCATATCAATGTGCACAAATAAAATCGTATATTATGTACACTTATTCATTATAGCATGAAACTATTAATAAAAACCATAAAAATTCTTAAAAAATTCCGAAGTTTTCCTGTTGCGAACTTCCTATATAGGGGTATATCATGTATTTAGTCAGAATAACAGGAGGAATCGTGCATGGGATTAAATGATACACCAGCAGGAAATCGGATACAGATTGGGTTTTTTGGAAAAAGAAATGCAGGCAAATCCAGTCTTGTAAATGCAATAACAGGGCAGAATCTGGCAGTCGTGTCAGAACAGAAAGGAACTACAACGGATCCGGTTTACAAGGCGATGGAATTATTGCCATTGGGTCCGGTTATGATCATAGATACACCGGGAATGGATGATGAGGGAGAGCTTGGTAACTTGCGGATTGAAAAGACAAAGCAGGTTCTTCGTAAGATCGATATTGCCATTTTGGTGGTAGACGGGACAATTGGTGTAACAGAGACAGAAGAGCATTTTCTAAATACATTAGAAAAAAGAAAGATTCCGTATATTGTGGTTTATAATAAAGCGGATCTGTGCCGGAAGCAGGAAGGGGAAGTGGTCTGGGTAAGTGCAGCTCAAAAAACGGGGATACAGGAATTGAAGGAAATGATCGCACACCGGATACAGGTACAGGACACAAGATTTCAGATTGTAGGAGATCTTTTGCATCCGATGGATTTTGTGGTGCTGGTCATTCCAATTGATTCGGCGGCACCCAAAGGGCGGATGATTTTACCACAGCAGCAGGTGATACGGGACATATTGGAGGCAGGGGCAGTACCGGTCATTACAAGAGATACCGAACTGAAGCAGACATTAGAATGCCTGCATCAGAAGCCGTATATGGTGATCACGGATAGTCAGGCATTTAAACAGGTTGCAAAAGATACGCCAGATGATGTGTATCTGACATCATTTTCTATTCTTATGGCACGGTATAAGGGATTTCTGGATACTGCGGTAAAGGGTGCAGAAATGTTGGAACACATCCTTGATGGAGACCATATTTTGATCGCAGAAGGTTGTACACATCACAGACAGTGTGAAGATATTGGAACCGTGAAACTTCCTGCGTGGATTCGGCAATATACCGGGAAAGAGCCGGCATTTACATTTTGTTCCGGAACGGAATTTCCGGAGAATCTTACAGGTTATAAGATGGTGATTCATTGTGGAGGATGTATGCTGAATGAAAAGGAAGTACAGTATCGGATGCATACAGCAAATGCGCAGGGAATTCCGTTTACGAATTATGGAACGCTGATTGCCTATATAAATGGAATTTTACAAAGAAGCATTGAATGTATACCGTTCCATTAAATATTACAAAAAAATTGCGAAAATGTAATACTTTTGTTATAATTACACTTATATGTAAATGAGGAAGACCTTGTACTTAAGAAAATCAGGAGGAAATGTACAATGGCAACGATTGCGGAGAAGAGTAGAACAAAAGATATTATTGACCGGTTACAAAGTATTCTGAATACGGCATCTCCGGTGCCACTGGCATCCGGAAAGGTAACAATCTACAAAGATGAAGTGCAGTCTTTGTTGACGGAATTAGCGTCACAGATTGAGATTGAATTAAAGACTTATCATGAGGTGAATGACCGGAGGGGTAAGATCATCAATGAAGCCAAAAAGGAAGCGGAGAAGATTATATATGAGGCAGAACATTCTGCAAGCCGCATGCGTGTGAATAAGCGTACTACGAATGTAGCACCGATTCACTATGAAGAGTTGACGGAAGAAGAGAGAGATGCTCTTTCCAATGCAAATGAGATATATGGAGCGTCCCTTATCTATACCGATGAGATGCTGACAGAAGTGAATCAGTTGATAGAGACGGCATATCAGAATATTCAGACAGATTATCAGAATATTCTGCAGGATATGGAGCAGAAGATGAATATTATTGCTGCCAATCGCGCGGAACTGATGGACGGACTTCAGGAGATGGATGTTGCGGATCGCAGTCAGCAGATTATTGAGATTGGTCATTTATTATCAGATGAGTTATACAATGCCAGAATGAGAAATCATGTTGGAAGTGATCAGTATGAAGATGGAAGTGTACAGCTTAGTATGGATTTCCAGCAGTTACAGGAAGAACGGGCACGCGTAGCGGAAGAGAAAGCAGAGCAGGCTGCAAATCAGGCACTTGCGGCAGAAATGAAGTCTGCACAGGCGGAAGCGGCACTTGCAAATATTATGGCAGAAAGAGATGCATTGGCATTGAAAGTTTCTCAGATCCAAAAAGAAAAAGAGACATTATCAACCGCAGCACAAGCAGTTCAGAGCGCAGTCGCACAACAGCCGGCAGAGACGGATGAAGATGAGTACGAAATTGTTTATGTCACAGAGGACGAATTAGAGGAAGGCGAAGAATACGAGATCGAGTATGTAGATGAAGACGAGTTAGAAGAGGGCGAAGAATATGAGATCGAGTATGTGGACGAGGATGAACTGGAAGACGGTGAAGAGTACGAAGTAGAATATGTCGACGAGGAAGAGCCGGAAGAAGACGAAGAATACGAGATTGAGTATGTGGATGAGGAAGATCAGGCAGAAGATGAAGTGACTGAGGAGGCGGAGCCATCACCTCGCAAAGAGCAGATGAAAAAGGATTCCGATGAGGAGAAGAATCAGGCACAAACAGACAATGAAGAAGAGGTACTTCCGTTAATTCCGCATTTTAAGAAATCAGAAAAGATCACAAGTGTCCCGTCTGAGAGAATTGCCAAGATGGCTGAGAATGTGACAACTGATCCGAAATATAGAGGGTTGATCAGTAAGGCGGTAGAGGATAAAGCGGCGGCTGCACAGGAAGCAGAGCAGAACACAACTACAGATAAGAAACCATCCGGTGTGAAAAAGGAAAAGACACAGTCCAAGGCATCGGATAAAGACAAAGCAACGGATGGAAACAAGGTAAAAGATCAGGACGTAAAGGTAGATGACAAGGGACAGGAATATGTTCAGGCTACAATGAAGTTCGATGAAGATTTTGAGATCATGGAGTTCTAATATGAAATATCAGGTGTTCAAACGAGAGATCAACTATTACGAAACAGATAAAATGCAGGTGGTACACCATTCGAATTATATCCGTTATTTAGAGGAATGCCGAATGGATTTTATGCGGCAGATAGGATTTGATTATGCAAAGCTGGAACAAAGTGGAATTATGATTCCGGTATTGTCTGTCAGCTGCAATTATAAGAATCCTGCACGTTTTGGAGAGACTATATGTATTGTCCCGAAAGTCGAGCGTATGCATGGAGTCAAATTCGAAATGAGCTATCGCATTTACTCGGAGGATTTTTCGGTGTTGCATAATGAAGCGACAAGTTCGCATTGTTTTGTGGACTTTGATTTCAAACCGATCCGGATGAAGAAGGAATATCCGGAGATCTATAACCGGATGACTGAGTTGGCGGGAGTGGAATTATATGATATTTCGCCGGCTGTATAAACAGAAGTGAATAACGAAAGGTTATACATAAAATGACGAGATGTCAGCGTTCACTGATATCTCGTCATTTTTGTATGATTTATGCTATGTCGGGAAGAATGTAGCAAAATATGTAAAATAGTATAATGCCTATTCCTCGTCGGTTTCTTCGTTGGAGCTTGTATCGGTAGAGAGCAGTTCGCTTCCGTCTGTAAGAGAACCATCATCGTTTAACACAGAAACCGTCTTGAAGTACCAATTGATTCCACCGGTAATGGTTGAATCGTCAAGCGTTGCATTCTTTTTGCCGATGATGTCGCCGGTATTTGTTTCAATCTCTCCATCGAATACATTAAAGGAACCATTTAAGATGCTGGCACGGGCTTCATCAATTAAGGAAATGGTTTCACTGTCATTTAAAGTGTCAGAAAGACCTGTAATGTCAACTAAGCCTTCCTTCATTCCGCCGTAGTAATTCTCGCCGGTCCATTTTCCGTCAATTACGCTTTGAACAGCTTGCGTGTAATAAGCTGACCAATTCCAGATTACGCTGCAAAGGGTTGCATTTGGTGTATCTTTGCTCATGTCTGAGTTGTATCCGATGCCCCATACATTATTTGCTGCAGCAACCTGTTGCGGAAATGACGTATCACAGTGTTGCGCAAGTACATCACAGCCGGCATCGATCAGGTCTTTTGCGGATTGTTCTTCTTTTTCCATGTCAAACCAGCTGTTTGTAATCCGGACATAGATCTTTGCATCCGGATTAACGGAATATACACCGAGTGCAAATGCATCAATACCGCCGGTTACTTCGGAGTTGTTGATATCCTGAGCAGCGACATAACCGATCTTGTTTGATTTTGTCTTACGTCCGGCTGCAATTCCGGATAAGTATCGAGCCTGATAAATGCGGCCAAAATAATTTGTAAAGTTCTTGCCGTTTGACATATAACCGGTACCGTGTGCAAAGAAAACATCCGGATTCTCCTCTGCCATTTCCGCTGTGGTATTCATGTATCCCCAGCTTGTAGTGAAAATGATCTGACAACCTTCATCGATGCATTCCTGAATTGCCTTACGGGTAGCCGTTTCACTGCTGTCGTCGACATTAATCTTACGAATGATCTGATCGGAAGATAAACCAAGATTATCCTGCATTCCCTGAATGCCAAGATCGTGTGTATAAGTATATCCGCTTCCTTCGGCGGGATCTGTCAAATGGATAACACCAACTTTAAGATCTTCTTTGGCAATTGGTTGACCAATATATGATGTAGAATCGTCTTGTGTATCATTGGCGTGAATGTCATAGCCTTCATTTGTAATTATGTCATCATAGGCAATTGTGGATTTGCCACAACCGGTTATGGTGCTCATGCAAAATAAAAGGCTGACCGCTATACAGAATAGTTTCTGAAAATGGTATTTGTGCATACAAGTAACCTCCTGAAAATATTATCGATTGGTATATTAATTGTTGGGGTTAAAAGGTGTGTCGTTCCCAACGAATACCGTGAATTGTGACATTGTTAACAAATATTTTATCAGTTTTTGTACAAGTTGTCAAAATATTCGTTGGAATTTTAATGGAAATTTGCATAAATTCGTGTTACAATAAAGAAAATGTCGGATGAAGCGACGCAATGATAATTGAGACAGATGGAGGACAAGCTTATGAAGAAAAAGATGTTAGCGTTAGCCCTCTTTCCTTTGTTGACGATGGGAATTTTAATCTTTCTGTTTACAGGAACGACCATACGGAAACAAATGACAGAGGATGTAGAGAACACGCTAAAGGGAGTTGCCACGGCGTATAAGGCTGCCTATGATCAGAATTCCGGTGATTATTTGGAGGCAGATGATGGTCAGATCTGGAAAGGTGCCTATAATATTTCCAAGTCGGATGATCTGGTGGATTCCATTCATGAAGAATCCGGAGTAGATGTAATGTTTTGTTATGGAACACGCAGAGTGGTTACTTCAATTGTAGATAAGAATGGTGACCGGGTAGTTGGATCGGAAGTTGGCGATGCAATTGCAAAACAGGTATTAAAGAATGGAAAGCCGGTATTTTCTAAAAAAGTATCAGTAGAAGGTAAGGATTATTACGGATATTATATGCCGGTGTTCCAGAATAATAGCGATGAGGTAATTGGTCTTGTGTTTGCCGGTGAAGCAGAGAGTTCAGCCAATTTAACGTATAATTCAATTGTGAAAGTATTAGTAATACTTATAATTATTTTAGTGGTTATCTTTACGATCACAAGTGTTCTTGCATCATATTCCATGAGTGCAGGTATTGAGGCTGGTACGAATGCGGTGAAGGAAGTTGCAGCAGGAAGATTAACGGTTGAAGTTCCTGCCAGATATTTGCATAAAAAGGATATTACCGGAGATTTGTGCCGTGCGGTAGAGAGCATGAAGAATGAACTTCGTTTCATTATTGAAGATGTCAACAATCATACACAGACATTGATTGGCTCGGCAGAGAGTCTGGATAATAACGCACAGAATACATTGACGACTGTTGGTGGGGTTGACCGTGCAGTGAATGATATTGCTGAAGGTGCCAATTCCCAGGCAAAGGATGCACAACGGGCAACAGAGAATGTTGCACTTATGGGAGATATGTTGGCATCTACCAATGAGGAGATTGAACGTCTAAATGAGAATGCCAAAGCAATGAGAGAGGCAAGTAATCAGGCAACTGCATCTTTGATCAAGTTAAAATCTATCAACGAAGAGGTTATGCAGTCTGTTAATCAGATCAACGATCAGACACACCGTACGAATGAATCTTCTCAGAGAATCAAAGAGGCTACGAATATTATCAGTAATATTTCAGAAGAAACAAGCTTGCTTTCACTGAATGCGTCAATTGAGGCGGCCAGAGCGGGAGAGCAAGGCAGAGGATTTGCAGTTGTTGCAAATGAGATTCAGCATTTGGCTGAGCAGACAGGAGAATCGACCGATTCGATTGCCGGCATGGTAAGTGAATTGATCAATGATTCGGATATGGCTGTTGAGACAATGGAAAAAGTGCATGGTATTATTGTAGAACAGAGCAAGCATGTAGAGCAGACGGAACGGATTGTCCAGGATGTTATCCGTGGTATTGAGACATCTATTCAGGCAATTGCGTCGATTGAGCAAAAGAGTGTTCGTCTGAATACTGCCAAAGAGGAAATCATTGATGTAGTTGAGAACCTCTCTGCAATTGCCGAAGAAAATGCAGCCAATACAGAAGAAACATCCGCAGCTACGACTGAGGTGGCAGACAGCTTCAATGATGTAACAGCATCGGCAGAAGAATTAAAGAAGGTGGCCTACGGAATTGCAGAAACAATGGGAACCTTCCGCCTCGAAGATTAAATATTTATACCCTTGCACAGCGTGAGTAACGGACGTGCGAAATAATTAGGATGTGATATCAATTGTATAGGTACAACAATATCACCGCAGGCACATTCGCATTATGGCTCGTACGCAACAGACACTAAGGCTTGCAATATCTAATAAGACTCACAATAAAATATCCCTTATCATTTGATTATATTGGCAACATATTATCTCGAATGATAAGGGATATTTTTGTTCGTCTAATTATCTATCGCTCGCCAAGTGCTGGCGTACTCCACATGCCTGCGCGTGATACATGTTGCACCTATACAACTGTTATTCACAGTAATGAATTTCGCACTGTGCCTGGCAGAATCTACTACGCTGTGCTTATCGCCACACCCGAGCCCCTCTGGTATTGGCTCAAATGATCTACTGTATTGTTA
>JBNMIW010000057.1:0-9317 GCA_050873485.1 Lachnospiraceae bacterium
CCGTCTAATATTGATGGAATTTCTTCTGCACTGCGTACACCAAGACCGATTTCAATCAATGTACCGGTCAGAATACGCACCATGTTATAGAGAAAACCGTTTCCACGATAGGTGATCGTAAGCAGGTCTTGTTCGGTATCGTTTAAGATATCGATGGAGTAGATGGTGCGGACGCTGGATTTTTTCATACGCTTATTACTACAGAAACTTTTAAAATCATGGGTGCCGAGCAGATATGCGGCACCTTTTTTCATTTCCTCAATCTTAAGTGGAGTGGGAATATGATGTGCAGTGTTGCGTATAAAAAGGTTTCCGTAGAGGGAAGTATCAATTCGGTATTGGTAAGTCTTTACGACAGCATTCAACCGGGAATGAAAACGGAGAGGACATTCCTCTATGGAGAGGATGCGAATATCTTTTGGAAGATAATGATTGAGATCTTTCAGGATCTGTGCAGCGGATCGGGTGTCAAACAGATCCTGTTCGATATGAAAATGAAATACCTGTCCGAGTGCATGAACTCCGGCATCGGTTCTGCCGGAACCGGCAATCTCAACCGGGGTGTCAAACAGACGGGAAAGAATCTCCTCTATTTTTTCCTGAATGGTATTGGATGTGTTTTTCTGACGCTGCCAGCCGTTATAGCGGGTGCCTTCATATGCTGTAATACATTTATATGCGTGCATGTGTGCAAATCTCCTTTATTTTTTGTCCATGATTATAACAGATAAATGTGAAGTTGTCATTTTAACGGGGAATCCGGCATAAGATGAAACAAATGTGGGACATGGTGCGGAATGAGAAAGAAAGAGGAAGTTGATTATATATATTGCACAGAGCAGAAGGAAAAATGGCAGTGGAATGTTGTAAGGGAGCATGACTTTTGCATGCTGCATGTGGAATTGGGTAAATTAACATCCGATAAGAGAAAGAGGAACATGCGGAAACTTTTGCGAAGATTCTGCATGAAAGATGTTGTGATCGGAGCAGATGCAAAGGCGGCAGAGCATATGGGGATAGAAGGACAGATGTTTGCGGCAAAGCAGGCAGAGTTCTTATATAATCAGAATTATATCATGGAAAGATTATCAGCAAAGATCCGGCAGATGCAAAAAGAGCGGCGCAGTTTGTTGATCGTAATAGAGAATCAACATTGGGCAGGACGGGAACTTATGCAGTGTATTGTTGCGGCGAAGGATCATTTTCGGGATATTGTTCTTTGGACAATTGGGGAGGCAAGAAATGTAGAGAGGATTGTGGCTGACGTATATGAGGAGTGGGGGCTGGTAATAGAGATATTGAGTGCGGAACAGGTGAAATGCCGGTATTTTCATATGGTATTTTTCTTCGTGAACAAGTGGAAAGCATCTGTTGGAACCTGTTGTAATTATGATGTAGCATATCTGGTGGAGTATGTGACGCAGGGGGAGAAAATACAACATAACGGTGAAAACAGGAGAATATATGAGGGATTGCGATATCAGATCAATGGTCGGAGAGTGCGGGGAGATTATGTTCGGAATCTGGCATATCAAAGACTGGAAGTATATCAGAAAAAAGGTGTTTCTATCGTTGCTATTTGTGAGGCGGAATGATACAATTAGAGCAGTAGAGATTGAGAAGAGAAGAGTTCAAAGTGGTATTCGTAAGTAAACGGATGCGATAGAACATGTGTAGAACGGAGGGCATCAATTTGATTTATGTAAAGGCAGAAGATTTGAAGGTTGGAATGCGGCTTGCTAGGCCGATATACAATAAACGCGGAATTTTATTATATGGCAGAAATGATAAGATCACACGACAGGGTATTGAGAGTGTGAAGAATTTTGGTTTGATCGGATTGTATGTGTTAGAACCGGCGGAACCGTTGGCACCAATGAGCGTGGAAGAGATGCAGTTTGAGCGTTTCCAGACAATGGAAGTGTTCCGGTTGAGAGATGAGTTGAATGCAATTATGATGAACAAAGAACCGGCACATCTGATGCAGGCAACCAATGATCTGTTAAAACAGTTTGGTAATTTATATCACAAGATTAATTTTAACCAGAACCTGCGCAGCCCGGAAGATTATGTGTACAAGCATGCATTGAATGTTGCGATTTTATCCGCTTTGATCTCACACCGCGCGGGATTTAGCCTGATGGAGCAAAGTGAAGTGGTAGTGGCTGCATTTTTACATGATCTGGGTAAATTAAATTTACAGCCGGAGTTGCGGGGAAAGACAGAGAATCTTACAGATGAAGAACGTGGACAGGTTGCCAGAGCAGTGATTCTTGGAATAGACAAGATTTCGAGTGCTTTTAATCTGCCGGCAGGGGTAAAAGGTACTTTGATGCATTTATGTCAGGTGCAGTATCTGCCTGAGAATGCGCCAAAGGATGTTTCCGATATTGTGAAGATTTTAGTTGTTGCGAATGCATATGATGAATATACAGCGATGCAGATCGGAATGGATCCGCATACCGAGGTGGACGCAGTCCGTATGTTACAGAGCAGACCGGATCTGTATGATCCGGATATGGTAAACCATTTACTGAACAGTATTAAGATCTTGTATCCGGGAGTATGTGTTGAATTAACCAATCATGAGAAAGGTCTTGTGCTTGGGGAGAATGACCGGGATATCTTACGTCCGGTTGTGTTAGGCTTTGACCGGAACCAGTTATATAATCTGGGTCTGGATAGTGTGTTTGAGCAGGTACAGATCAAGAATATCATGAAGACAATGGATAACCGTATCAAGATCGATCCGCAGCGGTTAGAGGAATATATGTAGAACATTGCAATAGATGATAAGGCATATAAAAAGGTGCCGGACTATGATACATACATAGTCTGACACCTTTTTCTTATGTCCGGTTATAGTAATACTGAATCACATCACGTCTTGTAATGATTCCGATGAATTTGTCACAATCGTCCACGACAGGAACGAAATTCTGTTGAATGATCTTGGAAAGAAGATCTTCCATATCAGAGCTTGCATTGACCGGTTCGTAATCGTGTCGTCTTGGAACATCGGTTAAATGCAGGCTTTCCGGCCATTTCAAAGCGGTTGCAATATCATTGTGGCGCAAATACCATAAAATGTCACCTTCTGTCAGAGAACCGATATATTCTCCGGAGTCATTGAGGATAGGAATGGAAGAATATTTGTGGTATTCCATCTTCTCAAGAACCTGACGGAGAGAGTAATCTTCTTCTAAATAGGCAACTTCAGCTTTCGGTGTTAAAAAGAATAATATGTTAATTATGTTCACCTCCCATTACACAATAAAAACACTTACATATAGTATATAATAAAACAATAGGAAACACAATGGCTTGCGTCAGAAAAGATTATGAAGATTCTCTGAATAACAAAGGAATTGTCGAAAACGGTTGTATTTATATGGGAGGTTTGATAAGATTAGTATATATAGTATGTAATGATGCGAAAGAGAGGCAGTTATATGCAAGATAGTGTATTTAATGAAAATGTGGATTACCTATATCAGGTTCAGACAGACCTAGAGGCTGTCGAACAATTGAAGAAGGAATTAGCAGAATATAAGAACCAGGAGAAGAATTTGAAGAAGGCGATCACATCAGAGGAGAAATCCATACAGGATGAGATCGCACAGACGATCCGTAAACGGAAGAGCGAGATTGAGAAGACGTATGATGACCAGATCGATGCGAATAAGAGCAAGAGCCGGAGTGTACGGGCGAAGAGAGATAAAGCAAAATCAAAGAGAGTGGATGAGCGTGTTTCGTATGAGACCGCAGAATTGGCAGAGGAGAACCGCCAGTTGCAGGTTGAGATGAAGACATTATTTAAGGCACAGCATGTACCGACATTTTGCATGGGAGAATTCTTCTATTCGTTGTTTATGACCAAACGGATATTAGAGATTGTGACATTGGTCATTACGTTATTGGTAGTGTACATTGGTGTACCGGCGCTGTTATATGTTCTGGCGGCACATGTATTGTTTAAGGATAATGCCAATCAGACATTTTTATGCGCAATGCTGGTATCGGTTGTGTTGTTCATCATCAGTTTTATATATGTACTTATGATGAACAAGGTCAAATTGCGGCATTATGAGACATTAACGGAAGGACGTAATCTCAAAGATCAGATCGCAGCCAATAAGAGACAGATGAAAGCAATCCGTAACAAGATCAACAAAGACAAAGATGACAGTCAATATGGTCTGGACAAATATGACACAAAGTTAGAAGAATTAGACGAAGAGTTGAATCAGATCAGTCAGGAGAAACAGGAAGCAATGACGGTATTTGAGAGTGAGACGAAGCAGATCCTGACCAATGAAGTAAATGACCGCAGACTTGGCAAATTAGAACAGATGAAAGCAAGCATTGAAGAGATGGAAGAACGGATGACGGTGTTAGATGAAGACATTCAGAATTCATCACTTGCCATTGCGAATAATTATGGAGCAATTTTAGGAAAAGAGTTCTGCACACCGTCAAAGGTGGCAGATTTGATTTCCCTGATGGAAGACGGAACGGCGGATACCGTGTCAGAAGCAATTGCGGCTTACAAAGGAGCAGGAAGATAATCTTCTAAAAAATACCAGCTAATAGCATTGCTGATACAGGTTGCAAGTGTCATAACTGTGTGGAGACGTGTGCTTTGTAATAGAATTGAATTTGGAAAACCGGCGACATTTACAATGCCTGTGATAGAGAGATTCCCTATTGCAGGCAATTTTTTATTTACTCCTTTTCCGGGAAGAAGAGGAGAATGGCTTAGTGTTGCGTATCCGATGTGTTCCCGTGTTCCAAGGGATGCATCGATTGCAATGATAAAAGGTTGTTCGTAAATCGTATATATTTCCTGAATGGTCTGTTCCAGATTCAGGGCATGTACGGGATGTTCTAACGTACCATAGACGGCAAGGTCAGGAATTGCTTTTTTCAGATAATCGCCAACGAGAGGACCTAAACAATCACCGGTTGCGCGATCGGTTCCGATGCATAATATAACCGTATTACCGGATGGAACTTTCTTTTGTCGTAGAATGCAGCATAGTTCCCGGTTCATTTCAAAATCAGCACCCTTTTCGAAAGCATTATAATAATAAGGTTTCATAGTAACCTCCTGATTCAGATTTGGAAAGTGCCACTTACCATATTGTATGTAAAGCATAGACAGAATGAGCCTGTTTTAATCAAAGTCAGGGTGTCGTATTCTGTATAAATGACGAAAATATTTCCGTGTTTTGCGGACATTTTTGCGAGCGGAAAGACATTTTTAGACATGATAAGTAAATGGAACGTGTTATGTTTAGAAAAGCAAAAATGTCACGGAAAGGACGGAAATCATGATAGAAATTGTGTATGACAAACAAGAGAACACAGAGGATAACATTTTTGCAGGAATTACGTTGCCTAAGAATATAAGGCAGATTGGAATGCCGACAGGAAATCGGCGGATATACATTGAAGATTATGTAATGACATATTTGAAACAATTGGCAAATCCGAACTCGACATTTGCCAGAGGAGCTATTTTGGTCGGAGAAGTACAAAGAAACGGACAGGCTGACGTGATTTATGTCAGTGGAGCACTGGCGGCGCAGAATCTGGAACTGGATCTGGAAGAAAGCACCTTTGACGGGGAGACGTGGAGTTTTATTTATCAGGAAGTGAAGACATATTTCCCGGATCTGGAAGTGGTAGGATGGTTTCTGTCACGAATGGGATTTTCGACAGCGGTAAATGATATGATCGTAAAATTACACATGGATAATTTTGCGGGACCGGACAAGGTGTTGTACATTATGGATGCCTTAGAAGGGGAGGATGCATTTTACCTGATGGATGAAGAAGGTCTTCGCCGTCAGAGCGGATATTATATATATTATGCGAGAAATGAAGCAATGCAGAATTTCATGATTGAATCAAAGGGGGAAACAGAACCCGAACGACAGAATACAGTTGAGCAGAAAGATGAGGCAGTATTGCGTAATTACAAAAAGATAATGGAAGAACGGGCGAGAAGTGTTCGAATCGAACGTGCAAATCAACGGTTACAGGCAGTGTGTGCCTTTTTGGCAATTGCGGTGTTGGCGTTGGGTATTGCGGTATTCAGCAATTATCAGATGTTAGAAAAAGTAGAACTTGCGTTGGCGGAAAACGGAGTCGAAGTATTTGCGCAGGAGCAACAGACGGAAACAGGACCGAATAGAAGCGAGACATCAACCGGCAAGGAAAAAGTAAGTACAGAAAAAGCGACAACAAATGTAAAGACTGCAGCAGCCAATCTTCCGCGGTATTATACGGTTCAAAGTGGAGATACATTGTCCTCGATCAGTTTTAAGATGTACAATTCTGTAGGTTATGTAGCAGAATTGATGGAAGCAAACGGATTGGGGGAGGCAGATGATATTCATGAAGGGGATCAGATCATGATTCCGACGGTAAAGAAATAAAAAGCTAGTACCTTTTAAAAAAATATAGTATACTATATAAGATTAGATAGATTCTGTATATTTAGGAAAAGGTTTGGAATATGAAGAAAACACAAAAGAACAATCAGTTAAAATCAATAATGCAGAGGTTTAATAAGAGAGAGCAACAAGAACAAGAGGATAATGTAGTAGAGTTGGCAGCGGGAACAGAAGGTGAGGATCCGATAGAAGAGGATGACGAGAACGAGATGCCCAGGTTGTTTCCGAAAGGTTTTTCAAAACACATCTCAAAAGGAGTAATTGCCATATGCGTAGTCGCTGTGATTATTCTGGGCAGCATATATTTTATGAACAGGACATACAACGGATATGAAGTTGTAGAAGAGACGAGTGTTAAGAATGCATCTATGTTAGATTACATTCCGTATCAGGATTCTCTGCTCAAATATAGTAAAGATGGTGCAACTTATGTAGATGAGAAAGGGAAAGCTGTCTGGAACGAGACATTTGCAATGAAGATGCCGACAGCGGACGTATCAGGCGACTATATAGCCATTGCAGATCTGAATGGTAATGACGTGTATGTATTTAACAAGGAAGGCAAGGTCAGTAATACGACAATGCCATATAAGATCTGTGACATTGAAGTTGCATCTCAGGGAGAGTTTGCTGTTATCTTAGAAGGTGAGAACAAAGAGAATTACATCAACATTTATGATAAGAACGGAGAACAGGTTTCGGAGATTCAGACAACGATTGATAAGAGTGGATATCCAATGGATATTGATTTATCATCTGATGGAACCAAGTTATTCTCTACTTATATGTATTTGGATGGTGTGAATGCGAAGAATGGACTAGCAGCATACAATTTTGGCCCGGTAGGAGTGAACGAAAATGCGGACCGTTTAATGGGCGGCTATCAGTTAGAATCCACACTCGTACCGAAAGTAGAATTTTTGGATAATAATACGATCTGTGCATTTGGAGATAATCAGATCATATTATATACAATGAGAGAGAAACCGAGCGAGAAAGCCAAGATTGCACTCAAAGAAGAAGTGCAGAGCGTGGTATTCAACGATAAATATGTTGGAATTGTTATACCGAATAATGAAGATGCCAAAAAAGATCAGAATAAAGCACCGTTTGTTTTGGAATTATACAATACAAATGGACGAAAAGTGATGTCACAGCCAATTGATTTCAAGTATGAAAATGTAAGAATGATCCGGGATGAGATCATTTTTACAGGAGGGACAGAGTGCAAGATTTATACAATAAAAGGTAAATTGAAGTTCTCTTATACATTTTCTAAAAATGTGGTTGATATGGTACCGACCGGATATAGCAGTCGTTATATTGTATTATATGACAGTGGTTCGGAAGTTGTTAGATTAAAACACAAGAGTGAAAAGGAACAGAAATGAGTACAGTGAGTATAGTAATCGGAGTTGTATTTTTAGTTTGCGTGTTGGCAGGAATGTGGCAGGGAATGTTCCGGGTATTGATTTCTGTGGCAGGTCTTATAGCAAGTATGGTTGTTGCTGTGTATGTTGCACCGCATGTGAGTGGGTATATAGAACAGAATACACAGATGGATGAAAAGCTTGCACAATATATAACAGATAAGCTGCAGTTTTCAGAGGCAGGAGAAGAGACGTCCAGAGGGATTCAGGTTGCATTGATTGAGGAATTGCCTTTGCCGGAGACGATGAAACAGAATATATTAGATAATAATAATTCAGAAATGTATGGTGTATTAAATGCAGTCGGGGTGTATGACTATATTGCCAAATCGATCGCAATGGTTGTACTAAATGCTTCCGTTTTTTTAGTGCTGGTATTGATATGCCGTATATTTTTCTTTTTTTTAGGAAGAGCGGCGAGAGGTTTGTCCAAACTTCCGATATTACGATCGATTGATAAGATCGGAGGCGGAATGCTGGGTGCAATAAAGGGTCTTATTCTGATCTGGATATTCTTTTTAGTGTTATCCGTAACAAGTGCAATGGATTGGAGCCAGACTTTGATCGGACAGATCGATCAGTCAACAATATTGAAAATGCTATATGATAACAACGTCTTAGTAGGCATTGTAGGGGATCTGACGAAGGTGCTTTTTCTGTAAATAAAAAAAGTGAAAAAGTTTTTAAAAAAGTTGTTGACAAGGGGAAATGCTTGTGATAATATAATCACTGTTGCGGCGCTAATGAGTAACAGCAAAGCAATAAGAACAATGAAAACTGAATGAAGATTAAACAACAAAACAACCCTGAAATTTCTTAAAAGATTTTTCAAGAGAACGTTTTAGTAAAAACGATCCAAAAACAGTAAAACGGGATTGATTAGCCAGCGATGGTGAGTCATGAACGGGATACAAACTTTTTAATATGAGAGTTTGATCCTGGCTCAGGATGAACGCTGGCGGCGTGCTTAACACATGCAAGTCGAACGAAGCACTTGACTACGATTTCTTCGGAATGACGGTCTTGTGACTGAGTGGCGGACGGGTGAGTAACGCGTGGGTAACCTACCTCACACAGGGGAATAACAGTTAGAAATGACTGCTAATACCGCATAAGCGCACAGTGCTGCATGGCACAGTGTGAAAAACTCCGGTGGTGTGAGATGGACCCGCGTCTGATTAGCTGGTTGGTGAGGTAACGGCCCACCAAGGCGACGATCAGTAGCCGGCCTGAGAGGGCGACCGGCCACATTGGAACTGAGACACGGTCCAAACTCCTACGGGAGGCAGCAGTGGGGAATATTGCACAATGGAGGAAACTCTGATGCAGCAACGCCGCGTGAAGGAAGAAGGTTTTCGGATCGTAAACTTCTATCAATAGGGACGAAACAAATGACGGTACCTAAATAAGAAGCCCCGGCTAACTA
>JBNMIW010000058.1:0-9259 GCA_050873485.1 Lachnospiraceae bacterium
ATCTCCGGTATTGCCTCCCGGATTGTCTGTGTTTCCGCTATCTCCGGTATTACCGCCTGGATTATCTGAATCTCCTGTTAGCTTTGCAATCGTTTCCGTTCTAGTTGCCTTACAACTCTTACATGTATATGTCTTGATTCCCTCTTCTGTCTTAGTAGGTTCTTTGGTTATCTTGCCTTCATCCCAACTATGCTGCCCCGTTGCAGGAACCACTTTCTGTTCCAGTGTAACTGTTTTACAAACACTACAATGTTTACCCGCTGTCTTTCCTTCCTTCACACAAGTCGCTTCAACTGCCGGATCTTCTACCTCCTGATGTCCGAGTGCACTCTTTGTATCGAAAACTTTGCTGTCCTTGTACTCTTTATCATAAAAGATATATGTAGCCGTCCTCATTGTTCTTTCCACTTCTGTACAGGTTGCTTCTTGAATCACCTTAGAAGTAACCATACACTTACGTGTCAATTTATGATTCGATACAGACTCGCTACATCCCTTACGCTTGCAGACAAGATCTACCGTACAGGAATCTCCATTCTCTGACCACTTATAAACCGGTTCATAGTCATGTCCATTTTCCGTATCCACATCTCCATATGTTTTTCCACAAATAGAACAAATTGCAGGAGAAGTACAGGTCGCCTTGCCTCCTACGCAAGTGGACAATGAGAATTCTTTTCCACAAGAAGTACATGTTGCATTATGACTGGTTGTATCTGTTCCCTTTAATTCATGTTCTATCTTAATACTTAACTCAATTCCATCTACTTCATTGTAATTCTTTGTGTCTGCCGGAACATATTTTGCCTTCTTTGTAATGTTTTGTCCTTTTACATCTGAACCAGCTTCTAATTTCTCATCAGAATCCGTCCATACAAAGCTTCCTTCTTCATTTTTATTACCTGTCTTTAACGATACAGAATATAGCATGTCGCCACATTTTGCGGTCAATTCTGTTGGCTTGATATAACCCGTTGGGTTTGCCTTTGCTATCTCAACTTTAACACGATAACTTAATGCATCATACACTGCCGTTTTAGTTTCTTTTATCTCAACCACTAATGTATATATTCCCGCATCGGTTGGTGTTGTATCCCTCTTCTGCAATGCAACAGAATTTAGATCCGAAATTGCCGTCTGGTCTCCATCATACCAGGTAAAGGTCGGTGTTGCTGCCCCTCTTGGTATTGTAAAGTTTGATTCCTTCGGTGCCGGAATTGTGTCTCCATATGTATAATTCGTACTATAACCATTATTTTTAATTGTCCCTATACTCTTGCCACACTTCGAGCACTTACCATCCGCATTATAATAATGTTTGAGCGGTTGTATTGTTTCCTGCTCAACGAATACCGTATTACAAATACTACAGTGTTCACCCGCTGTCTTTCCTTCCGTTTCACAGGTTGCCGCTACCGCAGAATCCGTTACTTTCTCATGTGTCACTCGAATACTTAATACTATTCCTTCTACTTCATTATAATTCTTTGAATTTTCCGGAATATATTTTGCCGTTTTCTGGACCGTCTGTCCATTTTCGTTTGAGCCAGCCTCTAACTTCACATCCGCATCTGTCCACTCAAAGCGACCATTACCACCAACTACCGACACGGAAGAAAGCATGGTTCCACACTGCGCTGTCAATTCTGATGGTACACTATATGTTGGTGTCGCTTTCGCTATTACGACCTTGATCCGAATACTTGATGCATCATATTTCGCTTCCGTTGTATCATGCGGCGGTGTCTCAACCACTAATGTATATGTGCCTGCATCTGTTGGTTCCACGCTCCTTACTTTAACAGAACTAAGATCTGATCCTGTCTGATCTCCGTCATACCAGGTAAAGTTCGGTGTTGCTGCTCCTTTTGGTATTGTAAAGTCTGATACCTTCGGTGCCGGAATTGTGTCTCCATATGTATAATTCGTATTATAGCTATTATTTTTAATCGTGCCTATGTTCTCACTACATTCTGTACATTGACCGTTAGCATCATACTGATGTTTCGTTGTTGTCTGACCATTCGAATAAGAATCACCATTCTTATATACCTTAGAACCATTCAACACCGGTGTATCATCCACACCAATCGTCTGTCCCCATACAGACTGCTTGTCCTGCAATAGATAAGCAACCTCGCCACTCTTAAATGCTGCCGTTGTCTTACCACGATTACTGTCAACTACACTGCCACTGCATACACCACTGTCAAAGTAACAATTTGATACATCCTTATTATTCTTTCCGCATATGCCTCCGCGCGTTTTCCCACCATTTATCACACTGACACTATAACTATTCGATATTGTACCATTATTAAATCCGCTAATACCACCACACATCTGCGACGTTGCACTCATACAACCTTTCGAATAGCAGGCATCTATAACCCCATTATTCGCCCCACATATCACACCATTATACGTGTCTATCCCTGATGATACATCAAAATAAGAATCAATCACTCCAACATTGCAAACTTTAGCAGTAGTTTTAGTTTTTCCAAACAGTCCAACTATCTGTGTAACCTTACTTAAATCCTTTTTGTACAATCCATTAATTATATGATTCTGTCCATTGAAAGTCCCTGCATATTCTACCCCATCTCCAATCGGTGTCCATTCCATATACGATCCCGAATTTAACGTATTATCTGCATTCAAGACATTCTGATTTACTGTAATATCCTTTGTTAAAACTGCATTATATGTTGGATGACCACCATTCACCTGTTTTGCAAACCAATAAAGCTGTCCTGCATTTCCAATCTCATAGTTACCTTCGCTAATACATACTGCCGGCATATAAACATTACAATTATTCTTTTCCGGGCACTTATCATTATCATGGGTTAAAACACCATCAACTAAAGTTGTATATTGGCATATACCATTGTCATCATACTGCGCATCACCTGTAGATTCCGAATAATTATTCGCATTAAAAAATTCTACCGAATATGATACACTTCCCTGCACCAATCCCGTTATCTGCACCTGAAACTGATCACCGGATGGCAAACTATCAAGCTTCGGTTGGAAAACCAAATAACCTTTCAGTCCGGATGCATTATTGCTTACTGTCAAGCCACTGGACTTATCAAAAGTCCACTTTTTATTATCTTTTGTCCGTGTCACAGTTACTTTAATCTCACCATTTTCTTCCTGTCCGGTAGAAAAAGTCCATTTATCTGTCTGATCAAAAAAAGAGATTGGCGTAATCTGTGCCGGCCATGCAACATTCTTAACTGTTGTATCTCCCCGACCCGTATACATTGCAGCATAATAATCGGTATTCTGATATACGAAACCAAAACCCGTTTCACTCATTGATGATTTCATCATCTGTTGCCGAGCATCCGGATTCTTCATCCATGCCTCAATCGCAGGAACTACTCCGTTATATCCTGTTGCATAATTCGAATACTTCTCGCCCTCCAAATAGTTCTGATATAAAGTAGATCCTAACTGATCAGAACTCAGACCACTTCCATATGCCTTGACGAATGTCAATGCCTGTGCATAGTCAGAATACGTTTCGTTCGCTGTAACCGCATCCAATCCGGCAACATATCGATACTGATTTAATTTTAAAAGAGCAGAGTCAATCACACTATCACTCAAGGAACCCGCTCCGTCCATCGTCATTTTACCCGGATTCGGATATTTATTTTCCTTATATCCAATATTATTCTTAATATTAGCTTGCGTCTCCTTAATGTATTCCGCAATCTCTTTCTTCGTATGTGATGTTACCCCAAGACCACGGTCCGCCTTTACAGACGACCCCGCCATCATCAGACCGCAGACGACCAAACATAATGTACGAATACCTTTCCACCGTTTCTTCATAATATTTGTAACTCCCTCCTAATACCATATAGCTGTTCAAACATCAAATATAGTTAAAATGTTCAAAAAATACATACATTACGCATGCACATTTGTATAAATTATATCACTTTATTCTGCTGATTGCTATAAGATATTGTACAAATATTACATAATCTCTCTTATTGTCTGCGAAATGCCTCCTTGTCTTCGTACATTTTCTGATCCATGTCCCGCAAGAACTCATCCAAATTGGCATATGCAGGGGAATATTGTGCATAACCCATCGCAAATGACAATTCATATGGTTTCTTCCGGGCATGATTATATTCCGATAATTTCGTTTTGATGTCATTTATTAATTGTACAACGGCCTGTTCCTCTCGGTTTGTACAGATAATGATAAATTCATCCCCGGCAAATCGTATTACCGTATCGGAAATATCTACCCATTCGGATAACAATACCGCCGTTGTCCGAATGGCATCGTCTCCAACTGTGTGTCCATAAGTATCATTTATTTTCTTAAATAGATTGATATCCATCATAATACCAAACACTTGCGAATAGTTTTTGAGCTGCATCTGCCTGTAAAAAAATCAAGATATTTTCTGTTGTATAGTCCCGATAATTCATCTACAAAGGATTCCTCTTTCTGCAACTGCATTTCCACAAGCATCAGTGCAATTGCAACCGCAAACCATCCCGCCACTACTCCGTAATACAAGCCCTGAACAATTGTCCCCATAATGCACGGAAGCACATAAGTATATACCGGGAAAAAATGTATCTGACTTCCCTTATGTTTTGCTATATGCACCACAACAATACTATATAGATAGTAGAATGCCAAAATGGTATAGCTAAGTCCGCCCAGGCACCCTCTTGCATATACATTATTCTTCGATATAGTAAACAAAAAACCGGTTTTGCAGATACAATCCAGGACTGCCAAAAGATAAGCAGCCACAACCGGAAGCACTAAAATGCATGCAAGTTTCCGAATCCTCTTCATGTTATGAGAAATCTTAAACTCTACAAAAAGACACCATAAATATCCCATTAATGTAGTTGCGGGAAGCAGGATAGCATTTGAAATGTATTGAAGCACGCAAACCATTCGTCCCGGCATCCCATCTATGTAAAATGAGAGCATCTCCAACATAAGTGCCATTATACCGACACCGATCATACTATTAAACAGATATTCTCCCACACGTTTTCCGGATTTGTTTGTGGATCTCCGACTTCCAATTAAAGTCAACAAACAAAAAACACCTGCACAATTGACTATTAAGATCTCATCTATATTAATCGGATTGTTCATGATTTCCCCTTTCAGTGCAAAAATGTATCTCTACAAATTACAATAGAAAATGATTTATATACCTAAGTATATCACATAACAACAAAACTGTGTGCAACTTTTATAGATTTCATGCACACAGCTCTATTGATTGATTCATTATATGCAATTATATAAAATAGATGCTTTATTTTAATGACAACTGACCGAATGCACTTACAATAAATCCAATATCCGCAACAGAATCTCCGGATGGAATCTCCCCATTATAATCCTTTGAACGAATCGTGAGTTTCTTGCCATCCGCTTCATACTCACCGTTCCAGCCGTTCGAAAATGCAATATCCTCGGAAAATGTCAACGGAATCTCCCATGACGATACATCCTCCGTCCCTTTATTCGTTATTGTCAACTGATATTGATAAAATGTCTTTCCTTCTGACTCCCAGCTTCCGGTCACTGTTGCTTTCACTTCCAGATCTCCAACTGATATATTTTGTGCTCCTGCGTTGGCATTATCGGAAGTTGCTGCCTGTGTGCCGCTCTCCTTATTTGTATCTACCTTGTTCTGATCGACATTTGCTGCTGTGCCGGTTTGTTTCTTTCCCTGTGAAGCAGCGGCTTTTCTATCTGCATGCAGCATATCATAAATCCATTTTCCGCTCTCGCTCAGATCATCCTTTGTAAAGCCGGAAGTTTTCTGGCAATTAGATGAAATCAATGCGGAAGTCTCGTCTTTGTTACACAAACTCCAAACAGCATAGCTGACACCATATTGATCCATCGTATCAATCCAATTCTGCGCCTCTGTCAGATCATTTCCACCATTTCCACTGGCATCACACAATCCGAACTCACTGATAAAAACCGGAGTTCCTGCCTCAATTGCACTCACCATTCTATCGCGTAAGTCCTGCTTATGTGTTGCTGCATAAAAATGTAAGGTGTACATGATATTGTCATATCCGGTGATCGGATCATTTTGTGGTTTGTCTATTTCCTGAGACCAGGTTGGTGTTCCGATCAGTACAACCGCATCCGGTGCATTTTTCCGGATCACAGGAAGTACCTCACCTGCATACGCCTTAATATCTTCCCAGGTTGCATCTCCATTTGGCTCATTGCAGATCTCATAAATGACATGTTTTTCATTTTTCAATTGTTCCGTCATTTCCTCAAAAAACTGCAACGCCTCGTCTTTATGCGTCAGAGGATTGTTGTCATGTAAAATATGCCAATCGACGATCACATACATATCCGCCTGTTTGGCATACGCTACACCGTCCAATACGAGTTGCTTCAGTTTCGCTTTATCTCCATCCGTACAATAGCCACCATTTTCATCTGTGTACATTGCAATTCGAAATAGATTTGCGCCAAATTCACTGCCAAGCTGATTGACCGCATCCTGATTGACAAAATCCGGGAACCACGCAATGCCATGTGTACTAATTCCCCGAAGCTGTACTGCCTGTCCCTGCTCATCTACAAGCTGTGTTCCTTTTACCGACAACACACCATTTTTAGAAGGTCTGGCTAATACATAATCACCATTCTTTTCATCTGATTCCTCTTGTTCTGTATTACTTATGTCTTCGTCTGTCTGTTTATCAGAAAGTTCCGTTTCGCTATTCTGCTCCGTATTAGATTGTGTCGCATCTTCTTTTTGTTCTTCCTTTTTTCCACATGCCACTAAGCAGAAACATAGTATGCATATACTTACAACCATTATCAGTCTTTTCATTTTGTTCATATGTCATATCCCCCATATCTACTATATATTCTCACCATCACCTAGTATAAATGCGTCCATTATAACCATTTATTTCCCTGTTGAACATCCGTTACCAAGCTGCCAGAATGCCACCGCTCCTGCCGCCGCTACATTGAGCGAATCCACTCCATGTGCCATCGGAATCATAACGGTGTAGTCACAATCTGCAATGGTATCCCGTGCCAGACCATCACCCTCTGTACCGAGTATAATCGCCAGCTTGTCCTCCGTATTCAACTGTCGGTTATCAATTCCGACACTATCCTCTTTCAGTGCCATCGCCGCTGTCTTAAATCCTAATTCCCGCAATGTGCTCACTGTCTGTGTTGGCCATATTCCTTCTTTTTTTGACAACATCGTCCATGGAATCTGAAATACGGTTCCCATACTGACACGACTTGCCCTTCTGTAAAGTGGATCACTGCATCCACCTGTTAATATCACCGCATCCATACCAAGTGCCGCAGCACATCGAAACAACGCCCCTACATTTGTCGGATTGACGACTTCTTCTAGTATTACAATACGTCTTGCATCCCGACACACTTCCTCAAGTGTTGGCAACGTCCTCCGTCGCATCGCACACCAAAGTCCTCTCGTTAAATGATATCCGGTTAATTCTGCTAATTGCTCATCCGGTGCAATATATACAGGAACATCTTCTATCCGATCAAAAATGTTCTCCGCTTCTTTCAGTTGTCCTTTTTCTGCCAGGAAAGATACCGGTTCATATCCCGCATCCAGCGCCCGTTCAATTACTTTCGGACTTTCCGCAATAAACAATCCTTCTTTTGGTTCATATATTGTTGCAAGCTGTTTCTCCGAATGATCCGTGTAGATTGTCAGCTCCGGATGATCTAAATTGGTTACTTCTATTATCTGCATGCTATCTCATATCCTTATCCTGCAATTCACTATCTCTCAAATTATACCATATTTTTTCTACTCTGGATATTATGTTGTCAAAATGTTGTCACGAATATATCTACTGATATTACAGGATAGAAAAAGGGCTTCGGAGAAATCTCCGAAGCCCTTGAATTTACTGAATAATATATGATTACTCGATAACTGTAGCAACACAACCAGAACCAACTGTTCTACCACCCTCATGATATCAGACCTGTGTATTGCGGTGTGCAAATGGTGATCTTTCGTGTGATTCGTAGGGAAAAATCCGAATTTTCCACTGTGTCTGTGTGGTTTTTGGCGATTTTATTATCATGGTGTTATCATCACTTTAATTAACATCTTTTTGTATTTGGGCAAATACCGTCGCATTTCTTGTTGCTTGATATGGCTGCAATTTACTTTTAGCAACTGCGTTCTTACACATTTTTATTGCATCAATTACCATATCCTGTTCATCTTCATCTACACTTGTTTTTTCCAAATTTGAAATTGTATTTAGCAATAACAAATCTCCAGTGTTCAAGAATAAAAATTCACTTAATACCTTTTGATATTCTTCATCTGATATATCCATATCCATATACTCAAAAAAATCCATTTTATGATTATTTGAACGTTTACATTTTCTATATAAAGTGATAATTTGGCTTATTTTATCATACCATTCAACCGCATGAATAACTTTAGTTGCATCTATATTACTAACTAATATTTCTGCAATTTTTTTATCAAACAACTCACCTTTTCCGCTCTTTGCTCTCGCTGCATATTCGTTAAAATAGAAAGCTGCAAAAATTTGAATAACCTTTTCCAAATTCAAAATATGTTTTTTATCATACTCTTTAACTTTTCCTAAGTGATGTTTGTACACATACTCATTACTCAATCTTTCTAAAAAATATTCTTTGTCCAGCAATTCTATTTGTAATGCTCTAATAAACGAGTTATTAGCCAAAAAATAACTATCTCTAATTTGTGTCTGCGAATTTAAATACTCTGTTATTTTTGCTCTTAAATCAAAATCATCTGTTTCTATAATTCTGAACTGTATAAATACATCTTCCTTCAATTTTAAATCATCGTAAGCTCTTTTCAAACTATTAATTGTCTGACACCCATTTACCACAGATGCACCTTCTAGTAGAACACTTTGATTTCCTGTGCTATTTTTACACTTGTCGCAAATGAGCACAATACCATTATGATAAAAGAAAAAATTACAGGAATCCTCTCCTATTGCCGTATTATATATCCCTTCATTAACACTATTATCATCGCCTTCATATAAGCGAATATTTGTTGTGATAAACTATAGTTGTAACACACCGACCTAATAAGATATAATCTTAGGAGGAAACGAGGTATGTTACAGATGAACCAACATTATGAACCAGAATTCAAGAAGAAGATTGTCCGCCTTCATCTTGAGGAGGGAC
>JBNMIW010000059.1:0-8891 GCA_050873485.1 Lachnospiraceae bacterium
ATGAGTAATAATGTTTCAAAGGCAGGACTCAAGGGTAATTATTATACAGATCCGGAAGCAAACCGGAAGAGTATGGGCAAGACAGTAGATGAAGTAGACAGTAAGGATGAATATTATGCGTTTGAGCTGTCGGTAGCAAAGATTGCAGCTGCAACCGGGTTGAAATCTACACAGATTGAAGTAGATAGCATGTCAACAGATGAATTTATATCAACAAAGGATGTTGTATTAGATACTTATGATCTGGTCTATATTGGTGGCAATGCTTCGGCATATCTTCCTTTGAAACTTACATTTGATTACCGAGGCGAGCAGGGTGTAATTCCGAATGCACTCAGAATGTATATGGAGCATAAGTTTGTAACCTCTTTTGTAATGTATACACATACGGGATCTGCTTACAAATTAAATACAATTGGTTCTTATAATAGCTCCGGTGGTGATGATTACATTCCGGCTAATTATGAAACGGCAGTTCCTTATGGACAGCTTGGAAATGAAAGCACTTCTACGGTTATGAATGGTAATGATCTGACATATTCCAAGTATCAGGAATTGATTGATTATATCGATGCAGGTATGCCAATTATCTTTAGTGATGATATTTCAAAAGCATTTGAGAAGATATATAATAAATCCAGATTAGAAAAATTAACAGAACATGATATTGATCCGGATAGTAACATATATAGTCTCTTAGATTATGCATATAAGAAGTATAAGCCTTCTGCATATGCAGGTGTAGATGATAAGGTAGATACAAGTGCAGCATCTGCGGTGAATATTGTATGGAAATTTGATAAGTCAAGTGAGCGTAAACAGGAAAAACGGTATAAGAATACCGGAAATATTGCAGATAAAGATGCAAAATATGATTATCTGACTTTGTTCTCAACAAATAGTCAGCAGCAGATTTATACAGTTATTCAGAATGCAGCAACCAGACCAAGTCTGAAGATCGTAGATGCACCATTAGATTATGAGCGTGGTAATGAATTGACATATAATACGAAGAAAGATAACTGTATGAACATCAAGGTGAAACTTGTATGTAAGTCAACGGATCAAGCTCAGAAATATGCAATTCGTTTGTATGTAGATAAGAATGGAAATGGATTGTATGGTGGTAATGATGATGCAGATGAGTTAGAGGATGAACTGGTTGCTGGTAAGAACAACAGTATAATTGTTGATGTTCCGGCTTATCAGGATGGAAGAACTGTTACTTCTCCTGAGGTCACATTGACATATAATTTTGAAATGGATGATTTCTACGGAATCGTGAATTGGAAAGCAGAAGCGGTATTGATTGACGGTAATAGTACAACGACAACCGCAACTGCCAGAAATTCAACACAGTGTGATGTGAAACGCGGATATGCATATTTTAAGCGTGAAGACAATGTAGAGAAGAAGGATGTACGTATTCTTCAGGTTATGCCAATTCAGAGTTCTACAAAATCAAAAACAGATTTAGGTACACAAGATCTGCATACATTATATATGTGTACAGAGTGTCAGATGGCTGGATTTAAAGCAAATTATAATTTATATTCACTAGGAGGAAAGGGAGATGGTTTGTATTATCATACAACCGGTTCTATGTCGTCCGGTGGAAATAATAATGTGTACTTAGGTTTACATGAGCATAAATTTGGTATTGTGAGTTACGATTCTTCATTAAAACCTGTGACAACAGCAGATGCAAAATATAATAATGGCTGTGATAACTGGAATGATAATTTGGCAGATTCATTATCAGAAGATTATAATTTTGATCTGGATATCATGATGATGGATGAATATCATAAAGCATCATGGATCGTACAGGCAAATACGGTGAATGGCAAGGATCGTTTGATGAGTGATACTTCTGATCTTCCTGCGAAAGCAAAAGGTTATGAAAGTGATCAATATTCAGGTGATTATCGCAAAGATGAGAATGGGAATGAGATTACACCAATTGCTGGTGCAACATGGATTGAGTACTATGAGACAAAACGAGATGCGTTCCAGGAAAAATACGAGGCTGCTCAGTTGAAACTTGAAAAGAGCGGAATTGAGAATACCTTGGATGGAATGTTAGATGAGTTAAAGGAAAAAGTTGGAACACAGGGCGTCGATGGTTATATTGGTACGGTAACAGCCGATTCCATTACAAAATGGCAGGAGCATAAAGCATATTACAACTATTTCTTATTCTATGTTGGTTACGAGAACATCAATCCTGGTAACACCAAATATGATTATGATTTCTGGGTAAAATATATCAAGAATTATAATGCCTGGGTGAAACTTCATGATGAGGTTGTAAAATATCAGCGGTTATATAAGCAGTATTCGGTATATGCTTGTAAAAGTGATGAATGGTTAGACAGTAACTATGATATGGTTGTGCTAGGTTTTGCAACAGACTTTGGTGGAAAAGATTTAACAACTGCTGAATGTTCTGATATCAAGGCTTATGTACAGGAGAAGGGTGGATCTGTTCTTCTTACACATGATTCAACAACCAGAATGAGAAATAAAGGTTCTGTTAATCTGACCAATGAATTACGATCTGTATTTGGATTGGATCGGTTCCATGCTACTGTGGAACAAACGTCAACAGGTGGTTCGGTTTCTGTTACGGATCGAACATCACAAATGTGGTATCTAGCAGTGCCACAGGGTGGTAACTATCCGTATATTTATGGTCCAGTTTTGTTGACAAACCAGAATGCGACAGTTGATATTGTGCTTGGAGAGAATGAGCAGTTATCATATAAAGGAAAGACGTATTATAGTGTTCAAAAATGTGAATATAGCGGAACAGTTACGAATGGCGGAAACTTTAGGTTGACATTTAATGTATATGATAATATGACGGATTATAAGAATAATAAGAAGTCGTCCTCTGGACGTAATGGCAATTCATATGCTGTATTTAAGCAAGGAACAGAAGAAGTTGGTTATGTTGGTTGGTTTAATTATGATGCTACAAATGATTGCTATTACACAGATCAGCCGAGGTTAGACACTACAACAGTGAATGGAAGTCTGAAATTACCAATTTTCAAGTTCAGTGATAATAATAAGTATTTTATGACGACTAAGAATGTATTCTCATCAGGTAAGCTTACAGAGACGGTTGAGGATCGTGTGTTATGGCAGAACGCAATTGAGACACAGACAGCGGTTGGTAACTCTGGTCATGTTGATTTCAATATTATCAATCTTGTTGGTAATACAGACGGTGTTGGAATGTTGAATACGAATAACTGGGCACCTTCTAATTACCGATATGTGGAAATGAACCTGAATGACAGTATTTCATGGGCAGTTGGAACAACTTATCCGGTTGAGAATGTCGGTGGTACACGATATGCAACTCAGATTAATGAAGGTGTTATTACGGTATATCCGTTCCAGTTAGATTCAGAAATTGCAATTGCACCAACACATTTCCAGACGTTAGCTGCGGATCTTGAAGATCCAAACATGACAGTATGGTATGCATTAGCAGGTTCTGATAATAAGAAAGCAGCAAAGTCCGGTGACACTTCAGGCGGAAGCAATAATGCAAAGATGTCAAATTCTTATTATGCAGCTTCACCGAATGATGGTATGGATAACTACTTCTTATATACTTATAAGAGCGGAAAAGGTACTGTAAATTACTGTGGTGCCGGTAACTCTGTTGTAACCGGTCCTGGTAAAAATAACTTATACGAACGACTTCTCTATGTGAACCTGGTTGTTGATTCTGTTAAGAATTCTGCATCCCGTCCAAAGATTACTTTGTATGACAAGGATGATAATAAGATTACAGAGGATTCAAACGGTGCATTGAAGTTAGATAAGAATGGTAATTATGTATATAACGTAACTAGCCAGACGGAAACTCCGGAATTTAATTTTGATGTGAAGTTTAGTTCTTTGACAGAATTACAAGAAGTGTATATGTTCTACGACTTAGATTATACCGATGGAATATTTGATGCACATAAGACGAATTGTGTGAATAGTGCAAATGGTAAGATTGAAGGTATCATGTCAAATAAATATAAGCAGAATGAGTCACATGTATTAATTCACCATTATCAGGGACCTGAATTTGCTGAGAAAGATTCCAAAGGCAATGATCTGAAGTTATTGGATAAGAAAGCACATAAACTTGCGGATAAAGTAAGAAGTGGAAGATTCCAGGATACAACATTTGATCGTTTACAGTTGAATTCAGCAGCATATGCGAATGTATTGTCTGCAGATGAGCAAAGCAAAGATCAAATGACAACAGCAGAGAAGAATACAACACTGGATTACTTCGCAAAATATGGTGGTTCTTATACATACCTGGTAATCTGGGCGAAGGACAAAGCGGGTAAGACAGCATCTGTTCGTATCAAGATTCAGTTAGAGAAGAAATTGTTTGACTTAACTGATAATACAACAATACAATTGCCGGACTATCAGTTCAAAGCAATGTATACAACAATGGATATTACAGATCGGACAAAGTATAATCTGTAAACAAAGTAAGGCAGATAGCCCTAAGAGAAATCTTAGGGCTATTTTTACGTTTCGGACTGTGGTATACTGACTAGAGAAAATGCAGGAGGCAATTATGAAGAATTTATATCCGAATCGATATTACGATAAGAAAGAAGATATTCCGGTAGAGCAGTATTATGAAGAAGGATACCGGGGGATTCTATTTGATATTGACAATACATTGGTACCACATGATGAGCCGGTAGACGAGGCTGCAAGAGTATTTGTAAAGAGATTGAAAGAGTTAGGATTTGGAATCTGCCTGATCTCGAATAATGATGAAGAACGTGTGCGGACATTTGCAGATCCGTTAGGGGTTGCTTATGTATATAAGGCATGGAAACCAAAACGTGAGGGATATGAAAGAGGAATGGAGATCTTAGGTACGGATCGAAGCAATACTTTGTTTGTCGGGGATCAGATCTTTACGGATGTATGGGGGGCAAGACGTGCAGGTATATTCAGCATTTTGCTTGATCCGATCAATCCCAAAGAGGAGATACAGATTATATTGAAGCGGATTCCGGAACGATATATTAAATGGAATTATCGTAGAAAACGCCACCTGAAAAAGGGGCAATATGATCAATAAGTATATGGAAGAGGAAGCAATGATAGAGATTGATGGAAAGACAAGATTAATTGGATTGATGGGCAACCCGGTGGAGCATACGTTATCGCCGGTTATTCATAATGGAATTAGTGAGCGGATGGGAATACCGTCTGTGTATATGCCATTTCATGTAGAGGCAGAGAGGGTAAGTGATGCCGTTAAGGGAGCCTATGCATTAAATGTACTGGGAATGAATGTAACGGTTCCGCATAAGAATGCCGTGATGAAGGAACTGGTAGAGATTGATGCGGCGGCAGAACATATTGGTGCGGTGAATACGTTGGTCCGCATAGATGGAAAAGGCGGATATAAGGGATATAATACCGATATGATGGGACTGCGCCGGCAGATTCATGAAGACGGGGTTAATTTATGTAGAAGGACGGTTGTTGTTCTAGGAGCCGGAGGAGCTGCAAAAGCTGTTGTATACATGTGTCTGTTAGATGGTGCAGAGAAGGTATATTTATTGAACCGAACGGTAGAGAAGGCACAGGCAATTGCAGTTCAGATGAATGGATTAGGGAAGGACACAATGGTAATTCCGAAGGCAATGAAGGATTATGCAACCATTTCAGAAGAGAATCTGATCGTATTTCAGGCGACATCGATTGGATTGTCACCGAATGTGGATCAGGTTGTTTTGGATGATCCGGCGTTTTATAAGAAGGTTCGGATAGGAGTCGATCTGATCTATAATCCGGCAACGACGAAGTTTATGCAACTTGTGATGGAACAGGGTGGAAAAGCTTATAATGCGTTAAAAATGTTATTATATCAGGGAGTCATTGCTTATGAATTGTGGCATGATATCCTGGTGCCGCAGGATATTATAGATGATATTTATGTTGACCTGAAACGAAAGGTGTATCCAAAAGACAATTATGTATTGATCGGTTTTATGGGAAGCGGTAAGACGACTTTTGGTAAGGCATTGGCAAAACATTGCGGTATGGATTTTTTAGATACGGATGAATATATTGAACAACAGGCGGGGAAATCCATTGCGCAGATTTTTGAAGAAGACGGGGAAGAGGCATTTCGTCAGATTGAGACCGAGACGCTTGTTCGATTACGGGATAGTTTACATAACACTGTTGTCGCAACAGGTGGAGGAATGCCATTACGAAAAGAGAATGCCAGATTGCTGAAAGAGATTGGAAGAGTCAACTATTTAACAGCTACGAGTAGAGAAATCTATGACCGGGTTAAAGGTGATACGAAGAGACCACTGTTACAGACGGAGAATTCATACGAGAGAATCTGCAATATGATGCAGGAGAGAAAGCCGAAGTATGAAGCGGCGTGTGACAGGGTGATTGATACGAATTCCAATGATATTGAGGAGATTATTGCATCTATCATTAAGAAATGATCGCAATGCAGAGAAAGAAGGATAACTATGGATATATTTGCGACAAGAAGAGAAAAATTGATCAAAGAACTAATGCGGGAACCGGTGGATGCGGTTTTGATCAAACATCCATCTAATCTGTATTATTATACCGGATTTACCGGAGGCGAAGCGATGTTTTTGATGCCGGTAAATGCTGACATTATGTCAACTTATGCGTTGGAGCTTGCGGAAATTTCAAATGATTCTCAGGCAATAACAAATGACTGGCCGGATGGGTATGTGATTACGGATTCCCGGTATTATGAACAGGTGGAAAAGGAATGTGCCGGACTTACTCTTGTAAAATGGGAGAAAAAGGGAATGGCTGAAACCATTCAGGAATTGATGGTGGAGGATAAGAAGATTCATATTGTATTAGAGGATGATATGAATCTTGCACAATATATGAAACTTACGCAGGTTTGCAGGAATTGTTCGTTCTCGTTAGGCAGTAAATGGATTCAGATGCCGCGTATGGTCAAGGACGAAGAGGAACTTGCCCAAATAGAGCAGGCAGAACATATTGGAGATGCGGCATTTTCTCATATATTGGATATTCTGAAACCGGGTGTGAGTGAAAGAGAAATCGCATTAGAATTGGAATTCTTTATGAAGAAACAGGGGGCATCAAAATTAAGCTTTGATACGATTGTAGCAAGTGGTCCGAATGGTTCCATGCCACATGCACAGGTGACGGATCGTTTATTGCAGTCCGGAGATTTTGTAACAATGGATTTTGGATGTGTATATCAGGGATATTGTTCGGATATGACGCGGACGGTTGCCATCGGTACACCAACGGATGAAATGAAAAAAGTGTATCAGATCGTGTTGGATGCAAATGTACAGGCAATGGAGCAGATTGCGGCGGGACAGAAGTGTAGTGACATTGATGCTGTTGCAAGAGGCTATATTGCCAAGCAGGGATATGGCGCTTATTTTGGACATGGTTTAGGACATGGTGTGGGATTGGATATCCATGAAGAGCCGAGATTTTCTCCAAAATGTGATGTGATCACCACAGAGAATATGGTGATTACGGATGAGCCGGGAATCTATTTGCCGGGGCAGTTTGGTGTCCGGATTGAAGATCTGGTTGTTGTGAAAGAAAACGGATACCGGAAATTGTCGCAGTCGGAGAAACAATTGATTATACTATAGAAGATTTGCAAGAGATTCAGCAAAATTTTGATATTATTACTTACGATGTAATATTGCAATAGTCTAAGAATTTCTTTGCTGTAGAATTCAAGTTATGTTCTGCATAGACAAAGCCTATGGTACGCTTTGGAATATCAAAGTCCATCGGTAATTCGATAACCTGCCCGTTTTCGATGTAGGACGTTACGAATTCCTGTACAACACAGGCAACGCCCATTCCAATAGCGGCAAAGTCGATTAACAAGTCCATATTATTGATTTCAAGAATCTGTCCCGGATGGATTTGATGAGCCTTCAGGCATTCATCAATGAATATCCGGGATATATTTTCTTTATCCAAGAGCATTAGATTGCATTTCTCTAGAATTTCTTCGGAAGACAGATCAATGTGGGAAGAAACATGGTTTTTTGTATCAGAAAAGAAGAACAGCCCGGCCATCGGAATGTTATGTGAAGTATGATAGGTATTTTCTTTCACATCATCTTTTAAGTTGGAGGTATTATCAGCCAATTCTCCCTCCCGAACCTGGAGATTATCCAAATAAGTCTGGGTAGTTACGAAGGTGTCCTGAATCGATCGGAGTGGCGAAAAATGATATCCTTTTTCAAGTGGGGTATCACAGATCAGACCAATATCGATCTTATCCTGTTTTAATAACTGTATAGTCTCGAAAGTAGGGTTGCATTCAATTGTGATCTTGACGTGAGGATTTTCCCGGATAAAATCCTGCAAATAGGACAATAGAATGTGTTTGCAAAGAGAGGTCGATACACCGATCCGGAGTTGTCCCATACCAAGTTCGGATGCATGGCGCAGTGCTTTTTCTGCGGTGTCAATGGATTCAAATGCCTGTTTCAGATAGGTGTAAAGAGTTGTGCCTTCTGCTGTCAGTTTTACGCCGCGTTTGCTGCGAATAAACAGAGTTTGTCCGAGGGATTGTTCTAATCTGGTAATGGATTTGGAGACAGCGGGCTGACTGATATATAGAGTTTCAGCGGCTTTGCTGATATTACCGGTCTTTGCTGCTTCGTAAAATATCTTATAATGATTCAAATTCTGTTCCATGACAACCTCCGGGTTCTTTGACTGATATATAGTGTAGGATGAAGTGTTCCGAATATTTTATTTTCTAGAAATATTCCAATTTAATAATACAACATTAAATATAACATATAATATTATGCATAGCA
>JBNMIW010000060.1:0-8703 GCA_050873485.1 Lachnospiraceae bacterium
GTACTAGGGCAAATTAAATAACTCGCCCACAGTCTGTAAACCATTATAGCATATATTGTATAAAATTTAAAAGGCTTTTTTAAGATTTTTAGATATTTTTTCTAATACAATGCTGCCCAGATTCAACGTAAACAAAAAAATGCTATCGGAAAATCCGATAGCATTCTTAACTGTCTCATATTCTGATTAGTAAATAATACGAACCGCTTTGTCAATTGGTGAATAATCATAACTAGAAATCTTAATACCGGTTGCTTTGTTACTTGCATGAACAACCTGACCGCCACCAATGTAAATCGCAACATGTCCATATCCATGGTAGAACAACAAATCACCAGGCTGTAAAGAATCTAAGCTGACTTTCTTACCATCACCTGCCTGTGATGCAGCAGTTCTTGATAAAGAATAACCAAAGTGCTTATATACTGACTGTACAAATCCGGAACAATCCGCACCCTTTGTCAAACTGGTTCCACCATATACATAAGGATTACCTACAAACTGTACTGCATAATCAGCAACAGCCTGTCCACTTGCTGAAGTAGATGAATCCTGCTTCACTGTCTCTGTAGATGTAGACTGATCTTTCACAACAACATCTGTAGAATCCACTGTTTCTTTCTTGGTTGATTCCTTCTTTGTTGACTCTTTCTTAGGAGCCTCTGTTGTCTGTGTTGTAGCAGCCTCTGTTGATGGTGCCTCTGTTGTTGCTTCAGTTGAAGTCTCTGTTGTCTGATCCTCTGCTTCCTGTGCAGCAGCTTCTTCCTGCTCCTGTGCAGCTAACGCTGCCTGTTCTTCTTCAACAGTAACCGCTGTCTCATATACATAATCTAAATATACATAATCACTTGATACATATCCAACCTGATCATCGGATACAGCAACCTTCACCCAGCCGTTATCCTGACCTAATACAGCTAACGATGCATCTGCATCTGACTGTGTTACAACTTCACTGTCTGTAGACTCATCTGCACGAACATTCAATGTCTCTGCTGTTACTTTTGCAACCTGATCACAATTGTTCTCTATGTACTGTTCTGCATCAGCACCAAACAATAAATAATCATTCTTCACATAACCATATGCGTTACCGGAAGAAACAACTGACCATTCGTCGCCCTTTTCTACAACAGTTCCTACATTACCATTATAGAACTTACCAACTACCTCGGAATCCTCTGATGCCTCAGAACGGATATTCAGATAACTGTCAATATTCGCTACAACCTGATTGCTGTCAACCTTAGCGGCTTTCTGTTCAATCTCTGCACTGGCAACTTCTTCTGAAGCAGCTTCTGTTGTCGGAGCCTCTGTTACTGCTTCAGTCGTTGCCTCTGTTGTTGCCTCTGCAACCTGTACAGCAGTTCCCTTCTCCAAACTCTTCATATTCGATGTGCCATTCTCAATTGCCTTACTTACAATCGCTGGCGTCTCACTTACTTGTTCTTTTACACTTGATGTATAGGAAGTTCCACCTAACATAAGCGATAATGCTGCAACTGCCAACATAGAACTTCTTACAATATTCTTCTTCATATTATACCTCTTTTTTATTCGTCCGTTTAATTGTTACAAAAATGTTACAAATTCACCAACATGGTTATAATAACAAAGCTTGTCTCTTATGTCAACCATTATTTTCAATTTTTTCTTGATTTTTCTCATTTTTTTCCTCTTCTCTTCCGAATATTTCCATATTATATGTAATACTTATGTCAACTATGTTACATTTTTCAAACAGATGTTACTATATATGATTTCTTTTTTACAAATCTGATATATTTATTGCTTTTTCCCCTCATATTTTGTATAATCTTAATATAAATGAAGAAAGCCAAATACAACTTTGAGGAAAGGACTTATTACTTATGGATATGAACAATTTATTAAATGATAATCAATTAGTACAATTATTACAAGATTGGTCAGATGCCACCGGTCTTGCTGCAATAGCATTAGATGTGAATGACAACCCACTGACTAAGGAAATTCACTATACAGAATTCTGTACAAAGTACGCAAGTGTTGACAATTCAATCAAATCCGCAGTCGGACTTCGTGAATTTACCAAAGATATTATTGTCAACGGTCAGAAAGCCGGTACGATCATTGGTGGTCAGATTCTCACATCAGAACCGGATGATGACGCTGCTGCCCGGATTGCAGAAGAAGCCGGATTGAACCCGGATCATTTTGTGGATACACTTCACAAGGTTCCGGTTCGTTCTGAACAGGCTTTACAGTCTGCTGCCAAGTTATTAGGAGATGTTGTCAATATGCTGGTGAATGCCAATTATGAAAACCAGAAAGATGATTCTAAGATCTCCAAACTTGACGAAGACATTGAACGTGCTGCCGGATTGATTCGCGAGATCAACGAAAAGTCCGTTCAGTTAGACAAGATCGAGAGCAAGCAGAACATCTTATCCCTGAACGCTTCTATCGAAGCTGCAAGAGCAGGTGAGTTTGGTAGAGGATTTGCAGTCGTAGCCGCAGAGGTTGGTAAGTTAGCTGTCAACTCCGGCGAGATCAACAAATCCATCAAGCAGTCATTAAAAGAATTAACTGCTACGATCAAAGCATTAGAGGAGATAAAATAATCTACATAACAAAAAGCTGCCGGTCGGCAGCTTTTTTATTGTCTGTTTTACAGGAAAAGGGATCGCCATATGGCAATCCCCTTTTTATTAATATTCAAATTTCTTCTCAAAGTATGCTTTCAGGTCAGTAATCTTAATTCTTTCCTGTTCCATCGTATCACGATCACGAACCGTAACCGCACCATCTTCTTCGGAATCAAAATCATAGGTTACACAGAATGGTGTTCCAATCTCATCCTGTCTTCTATAACGCTTACCGATATTACCACGATCATCAAATTCGCAATTATATAATTTGGATAATTCCGCAAATACTTTTTCCGCACCCTCATTTAACTTCTTAGATAGTGGCAGGACACCGATCTTAACCGGTGCAAGTGCCGGATGGAAATGCAATACTGTACGAATATCCGGTTTTTCCTCTGTACCAATATTCTCCTCATCGTATGCAGAGCAAAGGAATGCAAGTGTAACACGGTCTGCACCAAGCGAAGGCTCAATTACATATGGAATGTATTTGGTCTTCTTTTCATCATCAAAGTAATCCATTGGCTGTCCGGATGTATTCTGATGCTGTGTAAGATCATAATCGGTACGATCTGCAATACCCCAAAGCTCACCCCATCCAAATGGGAATAAATACTCAATATCTGTTGTTGCTTTACTATAGAAAGAAAGCTCTTCTTTGTCATGATCTCTATATCTGGTCTCTTCCTGATTCATTCCAAGATCTTTTAACCAATCGATACAGAACTGTTTCCAATATGCAAACCACTCCAGATCCGTATCCGGCTCACAGAAGAATTCAAGTTCCATCTGTTCAAACTCTCTTGTACGGAATGTAAAGTTACCCGGTGTGATCTCGTTACGGAAAGACTTACCAACCTGTCCGATACCAAATGGAATCTTCTTTCTGGAAGTTCTCTGTACATTCTTGAAGTTTACAAAGATTCCCTGTGCCGTTTCCGGTCTTAAGTAGATCGTATTCTTTGCATCTTCTGTTACACCCTGGAACGTCTTAAACATCAAGTTAAACTCACGGATCTCTGTAAAGTTATGCTTACCACATGTCGGACAGCAGATATTGTTCTTCTCAATGTAATCAGCCATCTCTTCATGAGACCATGCATCTACGGAACCTTCAATTGCAATTCCGTGTTCTTCCATATAATCTTCAATAATCTTATCTGCGCGGAATCTCTCATGACATTCCTTACAGTCCATCAATGGATCAGAAAAGCTGCCTAAATGTCCGGATGCAACCCATGTCTGCGGATTCATCAATATTGCACAATCCACACCTACATTGTACGGATTCTCCTGGATGAATTTCTTCCACCATGCTTTTTTGACATTGTTCTTAAGTTCTACTCCAAGATTACCATAATCCCATGTATTGGCAAGTCCGCCATAGATCTCAGAACCCGGATATACAAATCCCCTCGCTTTTGCCAATGCCACAATCTTATCCATTGTCTTTTCCATTTTCATACCTACCTTTTCTTTATTTATATACTATAATTGCATTCTCTTTTCCTGTTGTGGAAGCGACACCATCTTTTACTTTCACCTGATCGTTGTAATATAAAATGTCACCCTTCACAACAACATCTGTCTTTTCGGAAACACTTAGTACCTTAGCTTTTTTAGTTGCTAAAATATCTGAAACCTTTGCACTCTTGCCATCTTCAACAGACTTATATGTACCCGTCATATCTTTTTCTTCACAGGCATCTGCATTTTTCAGTATGCAGTCTAAATTATTAAATCCGTTATAGTCTTCGATTCCTTTATAATAGAGAACCAGTTTTACCTTACTCATATCTTCTGTATTCAACGATTCATTCCTGACAACTTTCTTGCCCTGCTCGTCATTATAGTTCGATATCTGTTCATCAATATATGTCTTCAGATCCTCGGCTTTTACAGAAGAATCCTTATAATTTTCAACTGCAATCTCAACAATTGAACCATTCTTCTTTATAAGTAATGTATTCTTACTATACTTCTTGGCTTCCCCTGCACATCCTGCAAGACATCCAACCATCAATACGATCATCATTCCGAGCCATATCTTCTTCATCTTATGCACCTCTATATTTTGATTTGATATAATTTCAACTCATATATTCTACAAGAGAATAGATAATATTTCAAGACAAAGACGAAAGAATTTCCAAAGAGTTAAATTTTTTCGTCACATGTTTGGAAAAATAACGTCCAATCACCCGGTCAATTTCCGAAAAAACATCGTCTGAAACCTGAAACGTATACAGCTTATCAAGTGTTGTACTTAAAATATACTGTATCGTATATATTGCCGATTCAGACATAGCATATACATCCGTACGCAATTCCGAACACGCCTTACATAACATTCCATCTCCTGCCGGATAAAATGCCGACACCTGCTTCTCTCCGCATTTCACACAGGAAAATGCCGCCATTGCCTCTCCGTCAAATGCCAGTACCTTTAATTCAAAAATGCGCCGGATCAACGAGTTGGGAATCTCTTTCCTGCCAAGTGCCTTCAGGGAAAGATATAACAGATTCAGCATATTGATATCACCGATTCCATCCACGCATAAATATTCCAGTATGTCACAGAAATACGTTCCGTAACAGATGCCCTCGATATCATTTTTAATGTCAAGAAAATATTCCTTGATCTCTCCACCGACCAATCGATAGGCATCAAACCCTTCCATCAGAACAAACGTCCCAAAATTAAACGGTTCGCTCAATCCCAGATACGGACTGTTCGGTTTTCTTGCCCCTCTGGCAAATGCCGTTATCTTCCCTCTCTCTTTGGTAAGGAGAACCAGCCTCTTGTCATAATCACCAACCGGCATACTGCTTAATACCAGTCCATATAGTTCTATCTTATCCCGCAAGTATGCCACCTCCTATTTTCTTCTCCTCTGCGCATCATCCAACATCATGATCGGTCAGATATCCGCCTGTCTATTCATTATCCTGCTGATAACCATAATTCTTCAGCAAGAATTCACTATCCCGCCAGTCTTTCTTGACCTTCACCCATAATTTGAGATTTACCTTGGTATCCAATAATTTCTCCATATCCATTCGAGCCTGGGTTCCGATCTTCTTAAGCATCGCTCCCTGTTTTCCGATAATGATTCCTTTATGGGAGTCTCTTTCACAAATAATCGTTGCATCAATATCTACAATTCTACCATCCTGTCTGTCCTTCATCCGGTCAATCACAACCGCAATGCCATGCGGCACCTCTTTGTCCAGACTACGCAATGCTTTTTCCCGGATCATTTCCGCTACGATCGCCCGTTCCGGCTGATCCGTGATCGTATCCTCATCATAGTATTGCGGTCCTTCTTCGAGATACTGGAAGATTGCAGACATCAATTCATCCGTATTGCGGTTACGCAGTGCCGATACCGGAACAATCTCCGCAAAATCATACACTTCCTTATAGGTATCAATCGCCTTTAATATCTCTTCTTCTTTGACAAGATCGGTCTTATTCACCACCAGAATGACCGGTGTGTGTACTCTCTCCAGCTTTTCTAATATATATCGTTCTCCGGCTCCGATAAATGTTGTAGGCTCTACCAGCCATAGGATCACATCGACTTCTTTCAATGTATTCTCTGCAACATTCAACATATATTCTCCCAGTTTATTCTTGGCCTTGTTGATTCCCGGTGTATCCAAAAATACAACCTGTCCTTCTTTTCCTGTATAAACGGTCTGAATTCGATTTCTTGTCGTCTGTGCCTTGCTACTGGTAATTGCAATCTTCTGTCCGATCAAATGATTCATCAATGTTGATTTTCCTACATTTGGTCTTCCGATGATCGTAACAAATCCTGACTTAAATTTCGCCATAGTATCTCCTTTTCCTGCTATCCCGGTCATGTATTATATCAATGATTTTACTTCTTTGAACAATCGGGCTTCTTTTTCAATCACTTCTTCATCTCCCAATGCAGCAACACATTGTTTTGATAAGATTGCCTCTACATAAGGTGCGAGTTTCCGTATCGCCTCAACATCCGCATGTAACACCTCATCACGATCCTGCTGCAACTGTTCATCCGTAATGCCTGATAAATAACAGATAAAATCATATGCTCCTTCGGCAGATGGTGTCATCGGAGCATCCAGCTTCGCAATTGCACCAATAATGTATTTGACCATATCCCGGTCGGAAGCGTCAAATTCCTGTACATATCTTACCGCTTCTTTGTATACATCATACGTTCTACTCAAGTTCGGATCTCTATACGATGTAAAATAACCGTCTCCTATCCGGTTAAAACTGCACATACAGCCGTACGCACCGCCCTTAACGCGAACATTGATCCAAAGATAATCATATGAAAAGATAATCTGTAACACATTTAATGCACCGGTATAACGGAATCCTTTTTCTAAGAAATTACCGGCTTGTGCCGCATATTGTACCTTACTTGCAGTTTTAAATCCTTCATTGCGTACTATCAGTTCCATCGTCTGATCCACAACATCTGATGTATCATCATTCAGATACTGCTGAAGGCTCTCCATTGCATTTGTGATCGGTTCACTCAGATCCTCCATTCCCGTATATGATACGATCAGATTCTGCGGTTTTGCAAATGCATTAAGTGCAGCTTTCAGATTCTCGCATATCTTTTCGTACGAATCATCAAAATTCTTATACAATGCATTTGCAAACTCATAGAAGGTAATTCCTTCCATCAGCTCTTTTAGATAAGCTCCCTTTGAAAAATAAGACAATGCTCTGTTTGCCATTGCCGTATGTCCATTCTCTGTAATTGCCATTTTCATCTGCGAGATCATTTCTGCTAATACTTCTTTCATTCTCTTCTTATCCGTCACATGTGAGGTGAAGAGAATCTCTTCCATCAGTGCTAATGCATCCGCAACATTTTCCTCTAATACCTTTGTCTTTATTCCGAGACAGATCTTATAATCTCCATACTCTTTTTTAACACCAAATGCACTTAGCTGAACCCCGACACCACCTGTTTTCAGATCAATCTCATTGGCAAGATCCCCATAACTGTGTCTGTCTGTATCTACTTCTTTGTATAGCGCAGTAAGCAATGAAACATATGGAAGCAATGCAACCGGCACATGATCTAACATAAAATAATATCCGATATATGCAATTCCGTTTGTAAAAATATCATGTGAAACAACCGGGATACCCGCTGCCTTCCATTCTCTGTTCTTAATATGGAATGCTTTTGTGTCAATATCACTCAATTGTAATAACGGAATACTTTCTAACTCCTTTTGAGACGACGGTTCTGACTGATAACGTGCCAGCTCCTCTGTCTGTTCGATCAATGCCTGTACCTGCTCCTTCGAAAGGCTGTCCTTATATTCCTTTAACTTCTGTGCAAGTTCTGCTTCATTCTGTCTGTTTAGCCCCCGTTGTGGAACGCCTGTCACGATCGTCTTATGGTTGTTTGTCAAAAGGTACTGTTTCAGAATCTGTTCATAGTAATCCGTTCCGATCTGTTCTTTCAGATATACAAAGTTATCATCATATTTCAAATACATAAACGCTTCCCGGTCGTCATATAACCAGCTTGCGAAAGCAGAAAGTCCATACATAAGACCTTTCGGAAATCTACCGTAGTTTCCTTCCTTTAATTTGAACTCAAAATGATTCAATGCAGCTTCTAATACTTTCTTCTCGAATCCATTTTGTACAAGATTCTGAAGTGTCTTTTCCACAATCTCCACAAAACGTTCTTTGTCCGACTTTTTACATCCTTTTGCAATAATGGAGTAGACCGGTTGAAGAATTCCATCATCATAAGAGCTGAATACATCATTACTGATTCCCGCATCCACCAATGCCTTTTTAATCGGTGCCCCCGGCACATCGATCAACGCATAATCAAGCATCATAAACGCAAGATTCAATGTACGGTCTAAACTGTTTCCAACCACAACATTATAGCTTAAATAGGTATTTTCTTCTTCCTCTTCTGCATCTGCCAACGGATAATTTACCGTAATTTCTTTTGGCTGATCGAATGGTTTCTGTGTGTGAATCTCAGAATCCACCTCTAAATAATCAAATGCACTCAGATACTCTTCA
>JBNMIW010000061.1:0-8701 GCA_050873485.1 Lachnospiraceae bacterium
CAGTAAAGTTCTCTTTGGAATATAATATACACCCGTATCATACTTTCTAAGCAAATCTTTATCGCAAAGTTTTCTTAATTGCTGATTCAATGCAGACTTTGTGATATTCCCTCTTTCCAAATCTGAAAAGAAAATCGGTTCTGCTTCTTTATATTGTTGTTTAATATAATCATATAGCATAGTCATCCCTCTTCTTAATGTTTTAGATTATATATATCTATTTTATTAAGTATATTATATTTTATGACTATAATCATGTCAATCGTATTTTTCCACTTATTATAACTTTTCATGCAGCTATAGCATGACACATTTATCCTTCTACTATTTTAATAGTCTTGCAACTTTTTCCTTTATTTCTCCTTTTAATGCTGTATATCTGGCTCTTAGAATCTGTCTTGTTGAATCTTCATTAATTTCAGGTGATGTATAATTTTGAATAGATAAAGTTGACTTAGCTTGATCCGTTATCTTGGTAATATATATATCTAATGAATCATCAGAAATTCTGTCATTTGATGCTTTTGTGATATAGACAAAATTCATAGGAGAATTGCATATATTCTTATCATCACTTCTTAATTTTGCTGTTGATTCGTTAACTTTTTTCACACTACCCAATGGTATAATATGATGTGCTTCTAGTGTACCTGCATATTTTGAGAACACCGAAATGGTTTCTTTTTCATCAAACATATCGGTATATGTTTTTGCTAATAAATACTGGCAAACAAACATACGCAAGACCTTCTTTGGATATCTTTCCTCATTTATCTTTTCCATCAATATTAATTTCTCATCCGAAAAATTTTGTGCATTCAGAATATAATCCACATTTCTATTAATCCACTCTGTACTTCTTGTCCTCATCAACATATCCATAACGGACTGTAAATCTTGAATAAATACCGTATTCTGATCCCTATCATATCGCCCTGAAAAAAGGCTACACCAATACCACGCTTCTAGTTTTTCATGCACCTTTGGTTCATTGTACCACTCATCATTTGTAAACACAGTGGCAACTAATGAAATCATCAAAGAATAATTCAATTCGTTAATATTGCGTATTCCACACCGAGTTTGAAAAAACATCAATGCTCTATCTAATGCCATACATATTTTTTCTGTATTCTCGTGAATTTCTTCCGGAGAAATATCCAATATTTTAGTTCTCTTTATTAAATCCACTTTATAATCCGTACTAATATATTTTTTGTTGTATGAATATAAAGATAATGTGTTCAAAAAAGCATCAATATATTTCTGTGATATTTCATTTTTTTCTTCGTTATAACATTTTGACGAAACAGAGGCATTATACTTCTTATCTTCAAGCATATCCCCTAATCCTAATATTTTATTTCCGTCCTTTTCCTGGATCTTTTCATATGTCATACACGGTATTATATATGACGGAATCACTGATTTAGGATATTCTTTTTCAGCTTTAATACAAGCAATCAAGCGCTCATAATATGGAGCATTATCCACTTTTGCGACCTTTGCCATTATTAAGTCAAAAATATTCAGACAAACTCCGCCTATATTTAGATTTTCATAAATATCAATTGCTCTCGCACGTTTTTCTGACGATACAACTATTTTATTTAATGAAACATTTTTAACACAAGAATCTAGATACTCCTTAAGTTCTTCATCCCAGACCTCTGCTCTCTCAGATAATTTTGTTCCTAATAGTTGATTATCCTTCTTTACAGCCTCGCAACTTTTTTCATCATCAACAAAAATTTCTGAAATAAATGCATTTTTTTCAGATTCATTTTGTAATGTTTCAAAGTGATCTTCAATTTCCTCTTTTATTTTTTCCGAAATATTTTTTCTTATAGTGTTTAGTCTAAGTTTCACTTGCGAAGGATTTTCTTCACTTGAAGGAGTCATTAAAAATAATGGCAATAAATAACCTTCTTCATGATTAAAACAAAATTCATCCAATTCAGTTGATAAACCGTTCTTTGGGTTAAACGGACTGGCATCGCCCGCATTAAACGTAATGCTAGTAATAAATGGCATAATGTCCCCAGACAAAAAATCAGGATCTATAGCATCAGGATTTTTATATGTAAAATTCAGATTTCTAACACCAAACAAATCTAGCTCTTCTCGACATTTTTTCCATTTAGGAATACGCAGAAAAAACCTTCTTTTCAACGTAGGAGATACCAGATCGCTTACCTTTGAACAATTATTGTGAATAACATTAGAAAATACATTCGTTAAAACAGTAATTCGCTGTTGTCCATCAAGCAGAAATTCAACATTTGTATCAGTGCTTTCATGATTAATTATTTTACATCCTATTATTTTAGATGAATAATCCGACGGGGTCGATTCCAATAACAAAATGCTTCCTATTGGCATTTTTGTCAGCACCGATGCTATCACCTTTTTTTGACGTTCATCCTCTGTCCACACAAACTTTCTTTGAAAATCAGGCAGCAAAATTTTGTTTTTTTGGATATCTCCAATTATCTCTTGTAAATTCATTGTTGATTTAGGTTCACTCATTTTGTTCCTCCTTTGTCTTCTCCTTACTACTCCTCCGCCAGTTCCTTCACTGCGTCAACCAACGTATCCACATCCTCTTTTGTCGTAAAACAGCCAATACTTGCCCGAACCACACCCAGACTGTCTTTATCTTTCAAATATTTATGAATCAATGGTGCACAATGATATCCCGTACGAACTTCAATCCCATAATCCTGATCCAATATCATTCCAACTTCATCTGACTTGTATCCCTCGATATTAAATGCAACCATACTAATATGACGATTTCGGTCAGATGGCAAATATAATCGAACATGCGGTACATTCTCCAACCGAGACACCAGATACTGCGTAAGTTCCCGTTCCTGCTGTTCTATCTGTTCATGTTCTTTTAGATAAGACAGACCAGCTCGTAATCCACTGATCGCCACCACATTCGGACTCCCCGGTTCCCATCGTTCTTCTCCGTCCGGCATGTCCAAATTTAAAGAATCTGTCCCTGTGCCGCCATATAAAAAGGTCTGCAAAACTATACCTGTATTATTTACAAAACCAGCCACCCCAAATGGGCCATACATCGTTTTATGCCCGGCAAACACAACAATATCAATATCCCCATTCCGGACATCAATCGGAAGCAGTCCACATGATTGTGATGCATCCACAACTATCTTCGCTCCATGTGAACGTGCCATCCTGCTCACTTCCTCTATCTCCAATATATATCCTGTCACGTTACTGACATGACTCATAAATACATAAGTAGGAGGATTCTTTACAAATGCATATTCCGTCTGATCCAGATCAAGTTGCAACCTTTCCTCCGATATCGGTAATTCCAAAATCGAGAATCCCCATTTTTTCTGATATGCATGCAGGGTTCTTGCAACTGCATTATGTTCAAACGGCGAAACATATACCACATCCGAACGCTTCCATTCAATCCCACCGATTACCAGATTCATGGCAAGCGTTGCCGATGCCATAAATACCACTTTTGCCCCTGTCTGTGCCTCGACAAATTGAAGTACCTGTTGCTTTGTCGCCTCAATCAGCCGGCTTGCCTGCTTTGCACTCTCATATCCGCCTCTTCCGGCATTTACCCCTAACAGTCTTGCAGTCTCATCCATCGCCTGATAGACATCCTCCGGTTTTGGATATGTTGTTGCCGCATTATCAAAATATCGTCTCACCTTCATCCACTCCCCTGCCTTATCCTTCTGCATCCTAACTTAATAAATGATCTAACATAGCTACTAATACACTCACCTTCTGATTCACTTCCAATGTATCGCCAAATTCATCCATTGCCTCTTCCATTGCATTTTTCAGGAAATAACTGGTGCTGTCATCCTCTGCCTGAAAGAACTTCTTTACCCGCTGTCCCTGACTGTTCGTAAACTCTATACTGTTCTGTCCCTGTGCATCCGTTATATCCTTATCCTGCATACCCTCTATCTCCATACGGATATTGCGCATCGCCTCGGTGTACTGCACAAAAGAATCTGAGTTCCAATCTTCTACATACACATCTATCACTAATTTGGAAAGCTTACTGATGATCTGTTCCTCGTCGTGCGAATTCAACCGCTCCACATAACTCATAAATCCGCTGATCTGTGTATTATGCAGATAACTTTTTGCCTGTTCACTCTGTCTGTCGTACCAGTCTTTCAGACAATTGTTGATATTATCCTCCTTACTGCCTCCAAAGATCTCTTTTGTTGCACAAAGTGCCTGCCGTTTCATCTTAGACAGCATTGCGTCCATTTCATTTTTAACCTTAGTTAATATTGCAACACATTCTGCGATATCATCCATACAACCGTTATCTTCCATAACCGCCTGTGGAATATCGGCAAAAAGAAAATCTCTCGCATTCAATTCAAATTTCTGTAATTTCCGGTTGCACAATTTAATGATCCGGCATTCCGCTTTTCCAAAATCCAAATGATACTGCTCATTTGCAATATGCTCATAATCTGCAATCCTTACACACTGCGGCAGACTTCGATACCAACGTTGAATCTGCTGTACAATCTGTTCTAAACGGTTGCTTGTTGATCCGGACTCCTTATCAGCCAAAAACAGTTGTTCCAATCCTTTCAGATACTGTTCTTTCTGAATTGTTGCAACCTCCACATACAATTCATATTCCGACGGATCCCGGTTGATGTTATTCAACACATTGCAATCCAACGGTAACTCTTTTCCATTGCTATAGATCACCGGCATATCCATCAACTCTGCAAATACTTTTGCAAGAAAGATAGGGATTACTCCACGACGCACACCATATGGTTCCCCCTGTAATGTCTGATACAAAGTTGCAAAGGACTGTCTTTTCTGTGCAGAGTGTTCGACAAATTCATGAATTCTCGCAAACACCTCATTTACTTCCGGCATTGCCCGTCCATCTGCTATTCCGGTTCGCATCATAACCGCCCGGTAGATCGTTGCATCCGGTGCAGTTCCTGTTCTGTAGTCCTCACAAGATTCCCGGTTGAGTATCCGAAGAAGCACTTTATCCCTTGCCTTTCGGATCTGTGTCGAGATATGTTCTCTGTTGATCGACTCATTATTTACCTTCGGAGTTGCCCCATAATAATTTGTTAGCACTTCACTTAGAAACACGCTAAATGCTGCCTGATCCACCATTGTTGAGACATTCTTCAATGAGTGATGGAATACCTTACATTTCCCTTTTCCCATGAGATAATCCTGTTCCAACAACACATTGATCTCATTGTTAAGATCTTCCTCATATAAGCAAAGTTCCTGTTCTAACACTACATTATCCGTAATGAATTGTTCATCCTGCCGCATAGATTTAACCGCAGTCAATCTTCTAAGCAGCGTTCCGTAATACGTCGCCTTTTCCGGATACAGCACCACGATCCGGTCGTCCCCTAACTGTTCTATCTTGGTGTGAAGCATTTCCATCTCTTCTGCTTCTTCCGATACAGAATCCTCTTCCGGCATACGCAGGATCGCAATGATCTTACCATCCGCAAAATCTATGCCATCCAATGCATTGGGCGAACCCTTTGCAAATAATACGTCTGCATCCGGCAATGCCAGAAACTGTGCAACACTCATATACTCATACTGATAGAACCTTGTCATGGAAAATAACTGGTTATAACGTTTTGGTAAAATATAATCTAATTCCGATACCTCTTGTATTGCTTCTGCAATGTTGAGATTCTTATAATTGCGATTCATGATCGTCTGAATCTCTTTTTCCACATCAACACCGACATTGTTCTTAAATGTATACGTTCCCTGTGCGTACCGGTATAACAAGATGCCTTCCTGTAATAACTGCTCCTTTGCTTCCTCATAATCTTCTACGGATAATCCTGCCGCTAATCGGATTCCCGGATCATTTGCCGGGAGCTGTTCCCGCTGCTGTACCATCAGGATCAACGCCAATGCCTTGATCACTTTACATGCTTTCCGGTTCTTCACCTGACTCAATGCATAATCTGCCTTTAACCACTCGTTATGGATGAATGCACTATGGTCGGACTCCATAAGCAATTTGTCAAAATAGTCATAGACCAGATCCGCTCCTGCACAATCTTTGATCTTATGACTGGCTGTTGCTATATAATTCCGAAGGGAATGTTTCTGATTTCCTGCAATAAAAGTAAAGATCGTACGCTCATTTTGTGCGATCTTTTCACTGATTCTCAAAAGCAGATATGTTGCCGCCGGAGTCAGCGGATAACATCCATAGCCAACAATTTCCTCATAATCTTCCTTACGGAACAATTCCTCATAACATGGTAAATGATACGAATCCTCGACCAGCTTACGATAGGAATCAACCTGATATACCTGCTGAAAATCCGGTTCCGATTTACGAATTGCCAGCCGGATCAACTCATAATTGTTCTTAGCTGAAACGACAAAAAGATTCTCTTTCAACCGTCCCTCTACTCCACGAAAGGCATCTACCCGCTCTTTTGCCAGCGTCTTACCATACTCCCGGATACTCTTATGGGCGATCAGCGTAATATGGAGCTGCTGCTCCAATGAGGACTTGTCTGCTAACTCGCAGAGATCCTGTATCACCTTCATATCCGCCGCGAAGCCATCCCCTGAATATCCTTCAATATATTTGCTAAATTCATCAAAAATAATATAAATGCCGCCATATCCATACTCCCGGCACAGCACCTCATTTACACTTTGATATAATTCTCTTGCCTTCGTCACCAGCATTGGTTCAAATGCACTACCTGCTGTGAGCAACGGATACTCCGCCATAAAGATATATAATGCTTCTGCATCCATTTTCTTTAATTTCTTTACAAGGCGTGCAACCGTCATATCCTGTTTCTGTAACAATATTTCCAACTGTCCATAGGTATCCGGAAAATCCCGTTTCCATTCTGCAATCTTATCTACAGCCTTTGAATAATATGTATCCGGTGTCACAGATTGCAGTCCTTCTCTCTCTAACGCCCGGTAGAGTGCTTTTGCAAATGACTGATTCAAAGATTCCTCTCCTGCATCCACCAATATCGGTAACAACGGACGTGTCTGTTTTACGACCTGACGAACATACAGTGCCGTCTCTTCATCCACCTGACGAATACGTTCCATTACATCTTTGATCTGCTCCGGTGGATTCTTCCGAAACAACTGTAATAGTAATAGGATCAGATGTGATTTGCCTTTACCATATGGTCCGATCAGAATATTCGCCCGGTTATGTGTCTGTTCTGCTATATTTTTTACATATTGCCGAAGAATCTCCAATGAGGACAATGTCGGTATATACCCTGCCGCCTTATCCGGATTATCCAGATCCAGAAACAGATTCACTGACTTCTGGAATCGATCATCTACTTGTACAACCTGCTTTAATTCCATATATTCTCCCTCTATCTATGTGTATAATATTCCCTGATCAGTTCTGACGGAGTAAAAGATCTCACCCGGTATACCATATCCAATCCGGCAGTCCGGTTCACGGTGATCCATTCCGCATTATCCAATTCATCCAGATAACGATTCAGTGCTGTCCGGTTCAGATTCAACAATCTGCCGGGACTGTTACTCTCCGCCATAAGATCATCAATCGATACACTATCCCATTCCGTTCCAAGCATCCGGATCATGCAATACAGTACGATATCCCGATGTAATAACTTGTGATCCGGCTGTGTTTTCTGATAACCTTCTCCGGTCTTCTTTAACAATCCCAGACTCGCAAACGGACTGATCTTCTTATCCTCCGGATCATAATTACGATCTTTTTCCGTATAATACATACTGATCAATGCGTTACAATCATCCCGGACCGAACGTGCCGATAATTTGTCTTCCGTTGTATAAGATAACAGCCACCCGGTCATCTCCTCGATCAATTCCTCTTTGGTAAATGCATCCTCCATCTTGTGGAAGAACAGATACCATGATGTTGCCGCCGCTTCGTTACTCACGATTTCCAAATGCACAAGCCACAGAGAAAACATATCCTCAAAATATGGATCATACTCATACAACAATTGTCCAAATTCCGTCAGACTGCTCTCTTTTCCGGAACGCTCTGGCAGAATTCCTGCTGCTCTCATCCAATAACGGATCGCCTTCGCCATATTCGTACCGACTCCTAATGCATCCGCACCGTAATTTTCGGCAAACACCATCGGGTTGTCGACAACCGCCTGTAATCCCTTCGTCAGCCATCCTTCCCGCAATATAAATGTCTCATGTCCTTTAATCTTATATTTCTTCGCCATACAAATGGTTCCTTTCCTCATCCATATCGAACAACACGCTTCTGTTATTTCACTCTGCCATGCAGCTTATACACCACGCTTTGTTGCCAACACTTTCTTCATATAACATCCCGCATTAAAATGTCCGACACATTCACCGCAACGGATACAGCGGTCATCGATAATCTCATAATGAATCTCTCCATCCGAAGTCTCTTTAATAGAAATGGCATCATGCTTACAAACACCCTCACAGGCGAGACAACCCATACACATCTGATATTTGGTAAGCTGGCATTTCACCTTTTCTTCCGCTGTACGCAGAGATCTTGCCCCTGCCAAATGCACATTGTATATAGTCACTTTCAAAGTGGAAGTTCCGATTCTGCCCTGTAATTTCAGTGCAACTTCCCCTTTCCGGTTTAACACATAAACCTCACCTAACCTCGCATTCC
>JBNMIW010000062.1:0-8575 GCA_050873485.1 Lachnospiraceae bacterium
CCTGCTCATTCCGGCATTTGTAGAGCTTCAGAAGTTCCCGATTATATGTGATCAGTCGCTCATCACCATCCGCATGATATACAAAGAAACCGCCCGGCAAAAGTTCTGCAACCGATTCAACTTTCTTCAAAGAATCCTCTGTATCCACACAGGTATTCCATCTTCGTTCCCGCATCTTGTTCTCATAGTAGCGACTCTTATCATGGTACATTTTCTTATCGGCAATCGCTACATTCTTCTCCAGATCCTTTGCATGATCTAACCAGACACTACCTACCGCAGCAGAATAATCATTTCCCCAAAGTCCCATCAACTTCTTAAGCCGGTTGTTAAAGGTCTCCTCATCTACATCAAAAGACAAAATAACAAACTCATCGCCGCCAAACCGATATTTCTTTGCCTCCGGAAACGCAACAGAAACTGTCTTTGCCACCGTTGCAATGAGATCATCGCCTGCCTTATGACCTAAATTATCATTGATCGTCTTCAGACCATTAATATCGGTAAATGCAACACCAACCGGTTGCATACTTTGTACTTCGTCCTGCTCAATTGCCTCAATATCTCTATAATATGACTTCCGGTTCTTAAACCCGGTCAGTGCATCCATCTCTAAGTCCGATATAATACCATTACTTTCTCTTAAACGGATGATATTCTCTACCCGTAGCTGCACTACTACCGGATTATACGGCTTCACTATGAAATCGGCCGCCCCGAGTTCCAAGCAACGTTTCTCGTCACTCGCACTGTCTAACACCGTTGTAACGATCACCGGTATCTTACTAAAGACCGTATCCTGTCCTACCTGTTCCAGAAATTCAAAGCCATTCATAACCGGCATCTGAATATCCAACAAAATAACCGATATATCTTTGCCATTCTCCTTCAGAATATCCAGTCCCTCTTGCCCATTTGCAGCTGTAAGAACACGATACTTCTCTTCCAGTATATTAACAAGAAGCTCCCGGTTCAGTTCATTATCCTCTATCAAAAGAAGTGATCTTTTGTTCATGTATTGTCCTCCGCACTTCTGTTTACACATAACAGGCACCGTCTATTCCGTAAACAAGTTATAATAGTTCTATTATACACTTAACTTCGTGCTAAGTACAAGTAATTCTGCAAATCTTATAATGCGCTTCCCTTCCTTGGTACAAAAAGATGACTCATATCTACCCGTTCCAAAGTAAGAAGCTTTATTTTCTTGTCAATTCCTCCCGCGTAACCGGTCAGACTTCCATTAGTTCCCACCACTCTGTGACATGGGATGATCAATGATATCGAATTATGTCCAACCGCACCACCAACTGCCTGTGCCGACATTTTTGTATAACCGTGTTCAAGCTCCAATTTTTTTGCTATCTCTCCATATGTCATCGTATGACCATATGGTATCCTCAACAGAATGTTCCATACTTCTTTTCTAAAATCAGAGCCTATCATATGAATTGACGGAAGGAAGTCCGGTTTCTTACCGCAAAAGTATATATCCAGCCACTTTACAGCCTGCTTCAATGCCTCCGTTTCTTTGCAGATAGTTTCTCCTTCTAACACATCCGCATAATACTTCTGATTCTCAAACCATAAACCGGTCAGACCTCTTTCATCTGCCGCCAACATAATTTTACCAAATGGCGAATGATAATAGGTTACATACATTCAAACCCACCTCCTATTTTAACCCTTATACCACAAACATTATCTATCTATTTCTTTTTTCCTATAATCATCATCCATCGATGATCAAATTGTATTATACCATTATTACTATATGGATAAAATCCGGTCTTTTCTCCACCCTGAATATCTGCCTGCATCTTGGATATAATTACATTCTGAACATCTTGTGGTGTCTGTGTATGATCCATCCAATTCTGCAATATGACAGGTATTGGGGTGATCTCGCACAGTTCAACCTCAAGATCATTGTGCTTATAAAGGGATAGGAATTCTTCTTTGCTTCTATTGCGTACATGTGACGGATCACGCAATATTTCAATCTCGTCTTCCATTTGTCGCAATTCTTCCCCCGCGGCTTCCATGTCAACAATTATCAGTTTACCACCAGGTTTTAGCACACGCTTCATCTCGGAAAATGGTCGCTCCATATCCGGAAAATGATGAAATGCCAACCGTGAAAATACAATGTCAAAACTTTCATCCAAAAATGGAAGCTGCGCCACATCTCCCAAAACAAATGACATATTATCAAGCCGCTCCTTCCCGGCAGCAGTTTTACCAACCTCTAACATTGCCGGTGTCATATCCAAACAAGTCACATGTGTTACATAAGCTGCAACGGTACGTCCACAAATACAAGTGCCTGCCGCTACTTCCAACACCTGAGCGGTCTTTTCTGGCTGCATCTTCTCTATCATATAATCCAGATATTCCTGTTTGGTAAAGTTCACCTTATTGCTCTCAAATCTCGGTGCCTGTTGTGTAAATGCTCTCTGAATCTCTTCTTTATTTGATGACTTCATCATTATAATTCACCTCAGATCTCAAAATATTGATTCGAATCAACCGGTGCCTGTTCTCTATCTGTATCTGTGTAAGAACGCAGTTCCGAACATACAGTTATTTTATAACTCTCAAATAATTTCTCTCTGCCTTCTTTCTGACTCATACGGTGCTGTACTACATTTCTCCAGCGTTCTACCGCCTTCTCATCTGTCCATACATTCATCGAAAGCAGCTTTCCCTCTTCATTCAGACTAGAAAATCTCTCTGCACGGATAAATCCCTCAAATCCTGCCAGCATCGGTTTTAACATGCCCGCCAGATCTAAATATTTCTGCATTCCTTCCTTTGTTGGTGTAACTTCAAATAATACTACAATGTTTGCCATGTTCCTTATCCTCCTGTGATTCGATATATTATTATCTCTTGTTGCATATCCGTATCACTTATGATATGTTTCTATCATAAAGTGCAAGCAAGTGACTTTTATCATTATATCTTGTATTATCATTTAATATTATTAGATTATTAGCAAAATATATAAAAAAATCGCCAAATCGGAGGTTCTTATTTATGAAATCGAAAGAGTATATTAACTCCGTCAACCTTAACCAGAACACTAACTTTCCTTACCTCGTACTAAATGTCGTCAATGGCAACAGTTATCTCCGTAACCCCGGCTTTCGCGTTATGCACTGGCATGAGGATATTCAATTCATCTATGTATTAGATGGAGAGATCGAGGTGATCACATTAGAAGATCGCATTCCTCTGCATAAAGGAGATGGCTTCTTTATTAACAAAAATATTGTCCATCTAGTCAACAAAGTGGACACCTGTCATTACAACAGTTTCATCTTTCCCGATTATTTTCTCAGATTCTATATCGGAGGTCCCTGCGATGAGATTGTAGGACAGATCATTGGCAATATCCACATTCCGGTCTATCATATTACGAATACACATGAACATCAGCCAATACTGCATGCGTTAGAAAAACTATCCTCATTAGAGCAAAACAAGAGCCATTTATATCCATATGAAGTGTTATCCACTCTTACGAATCTCTGGTTAGAGTTCTGCCGTGTCATTTCTGTTACAGAGATTCAAACAGACAAAAAAAATAGCCCGATTTCCAATCGAATGGCTATTTTCTTACAATGTATTGAATCGCATTACAGTGAGGATCTGACCCTGGAAATGATCGCAGCCAGTGCAAATGTAAGTAAGTCAGAGTGTCTCCGTTGCTTCAAAGCCTCCCTTCAGACTACTCCTTATAAATATCTGATGGAATATCGTCTGTCGCAAGCAGCAGATCTGCTCAAAAATACCGATCGGTCCATTGAACAGATTGCCAATGCGGTTGGTTTTGCACAAATCAGCCATTTCGGAAAATGCTTCCGCGAAAAGACCGGATTATCGCCAAGTGCATATCGTAAGACCATATTCTAACACACCCAGCCTAATCTTCTCTCCATTCCTTCAAGGCAGCCGAAAGTCTTCGGTCAATATCCTTTCGGGTTGCCTCGCACTCCTTCGGATAATCTTTGGCAGCTTTGAAAACAAATCGAAGTACAAATTTGAGTCCCACCGGCAATGCCTTACGAAGCAGGGATTCCGGCAACACAAAATGTGTTCCATGTTCATACACAAGTGCTTCATATTCACAGGTATGCGGACGTTCCTGCAAACGCTGATCCATGCGGCGGATGTATTTGGCTGTTTCCCAGAAAGAATCATCCTCTGCACCTACAAGAAACAGTTTTCCTTTTATATTCTCCACCTTGATCATTTCCTCTTCCGTATGCTCTCTTGCTTTTTCAGAGTCAATAAACAAACAGGTACTGCGTTCAATATCACCGGAGCCTTTTGTCTCCTCCTCAACCTTCTGCCAATATACCGGATGTTCATATACAAATGGCATATATGCAAGCGGCTCTCCTTTCCATGAAAGCGTAGATGCCCCCGGAACCGGCCATTCCTTACATCCATCTTTCTCCCCTTGTTCAAATCCCTGCCATACAAAATCACTCGGTGTAAGTCCAAAAGTCAATGTAATATCCGGAAAATAAGAAGCTGCAACAAGAGAATCCATACCTGCTGTGCTCATTCCCATAATTCCAATTTTCCGGTTTCCATTCTTCTTCAACCATTGAATCGCTGTCTCTATTCTCTCTAACGGATAATTAACATGACTGTAATTCTTCTTTCCGGGAGACATACAAAGCACATTTACCCCATTCTTATGTAACCATTTTGCACCACACTTTGCCATATAATCATTCGGATCATCACCAAATAATCCAATTACCACACAATCTGACCCCTTCGGATTCTCATAATATGTTCCATAGAAGCCGTCCTTTTCAATCTCAAAATATAATTCTTTCATAATGTATCCTCCAGTGTACTCCGATCAGTCCAGCAATTCCCCTGATCCGTGCTGTTTTCCAGCACTTGTTAGCTATGTCGCATTTAAGTTAGCACAAACTAACTCCATTGTCAACTTTCTTATAAAACTATCTCCCTATCAATATGTACACTATCCTTCTGATTATATTTTATTTTATGTTTTTCGGCTGTTTTATTTTGTCTTTTTCGACTATTTTGTTTTATGTTTTTCGGATTATAATACCACTCCGGTCTACTACAGTCCATTTTTCAAAATTTCCATCAATCTAGTAATAACACAAAGGACATGGGTATTATTATCCCATGTCCTGTCTCAATTCCTATTATATATTCTTACCTAACTGATACGCTTTCTCCAGATCTTCTTTCTTCAAATCCGATGCCGTCATTGCATTTAATACATTCAGTATGCCCACGTTTTCCCATTGTAAATATCTGGTCATCTTTTCAAACATCATATTGGCACTTACTGCGGAATTCATTCCGGTATCTGCCATAGCAGTGATCAGAATTGCTTTCTTTCCTCCCTGTAATTCCCCATTATTGGCATAGAACCGGTCAATTACCGCCTTAATCTGTGCATTGATCGAGAAATAGTAAATCGGCGATACAAATACGACTACATCTGCTTCCAATAGATGTGGATTCAATAATTTCATGTCATCTGCCTGGAATACACATGTTCCGTTTTCATAGCATTTATCACATCCAATACATGGATGTACCGACTGAAATGCTGCATCGAATCGGAAAACGTCATGTCCTGCCTCAATTGCTCCCTTCTGAAACTGATCTGCCAAAGTTGCTGTTGTGCCCTGTCTGTGTGCACTACCTGTTATCATCACTATCTTCATGCCACGTACCTCCATCTCATTTCACATTGGTGCAATTATCGTCTACCTCTAGTTCGTAATTCCCAGACTGTCATTAACACCAAGTGATTCATCCATAATCATATCATACATACACTGTGCAATGCCAGCTCTTTCGATACCGGAGATCCGTCACTATTTCTCCCTGTGCCAGTTATGAAAATCCTCTCTGAATGAAAGGATCGATATATTAATTCAATTAAAGTCTGAATCTGAAAAGGAATTGACGGAACTACAGCAACGCATCGACTACCTTTCTGACAAGATCGCACATTGCCAGAATATTATGGATACCGACGGGGAGGACGACTGTAATCCACTGAATTGGTGAAACTATGTTGTCTTAGGACTGCTATTCTCTTTAGAACATATCCCTTGCAATTTTCGCATGGTCAAATTCATATAGTGCAGATATAACATTCGAAACGGATTTTTGTACTCCTCGTTCCATGGTTTATTTTTTCCACAGAAATGCAGGATTGCTGTATTCTGCATAACCCAATTCAGATCATATTTACCCGTACTGCGTATCCGATACTTAGAGTAATTGCGTACATCATAATTCCAGATTACATCTTCTACCGGCATTGTTTGCTTACCATACAAGATATTGAATACGTCCTGATCCGGCAGAATTAATTCCTTTTCGTGTTCACTAACGCACCCAAAAACATCCTCTGATGTGACCAGCTTGCGGGCACCATTTAGATCAATAAGCATGACACCAGAATTAAAATATTCATGCTCTGTATCCAGGCGCACCTGATTAATCCCATTTGCCATTTCCGTAAGCCCTGTATGTGCGGCAGCCGCAAATATCTTTCCAGACAAATTCATTTTCCACAATGGACGCAACGAATTGATGATAAGCATATCCGGATCAAGATATAGCACTCTTTCCAATGTCTGCGGCAGAATTAACGGAGAAAGAAGCCTGTAATACATCTCTTTCGGATAACGCTTATTCGTCGGTGCATTTGCAAAAAGGGCTGCATCAACAGGAATTGGTTTCAATTCCGCATCAAAGCAAGCACAATACTCCTGTAATCCCTGCAATGATTCATCCGGAATAGCACTATGCAGCAAATATATAACTACATTCCGTTCATCCGGATTACTGCTGAAGAAAGAATACAGCATGATCTTACACGGCAGCAGATAATTTTCATCTAAAGTAAGTAATAAATTCATTATAATCTCCTATTACCTTGAGCCAATTCGGCTAACCGAAAGCATAATACAATCAACGCCTAATAACACCAAATAGAAACCGACAATCCACCGGATAGATAACAATGACAACCATGGATTAACCAACATCATAATACCAAGAATCAATCCTATTATATTGAGAATTAAAGTAAAATAATATGTCGTCATTCCAGAATAAAATCGAATCATATTCAAGTTTGACAACCTTGAGATACAATGAGCAATAAACCAGATTGGAAATATCACTGTCAGAACAATCTCACCTGCGGTCGGATATACCATTAACATAATCCCCGCCATCACACTCAGTGTACCTGAAATAAGGGATATAACCGGTCCAAAACCTGTGAAACGTTCAATACGGATATATAACAGAATATCTGCAATTCCCATAATGACCGCCATTACACCATATACTACTATGAATCCTATGATCGCTTTATCTGATCTTGCAAAAGTGTATATGCCTAGTAATATCAGTAGAATTCCCTCAATAAGTTCAATCCATCCTAAATTTGAATATCTTCTCATCTTAATTCCTCCTGATCTAATATTTTCATAAACTCATCACCTGTAATGGTTTCCTGTTCATATAAGTATTTTGCAAGTTCGTCCAATTTCTGACGATGTGCCAGCAGAAGTTCCTTCGCCTTCTTATGCTGTGTACGCACAAGCTCCATAGTCTTCTCATCAATTTGCCTTTGTGTTTCTGCCGAACAAACCAGAGAAGAATCTCCTCCCAAATACTGATTATTCACAGTCTCCAACGCTACCATATCAAATTCATCACTCATTCCATACCTGGTGATCATCCCTCTTGCCAACTTAGTAGCTTGCTCAATATCATTTGATGCACCCGTGGTAATCTCATTAAAAACAACCTCTTCTGCTGCACGTCCACCGGTAAGTGTAGCAATCTTATTTTCCATTTCCTGTTTGGTCATCAAATATTTATCTCCAACATCCACCTGCATTGTATACCCCAATGCACCGGAAGTCCTTGGTATAATTGTAATCTTCTGTACAGGAGCAGAATGACTCTGCAAGGCTGCAACCAACGCATGTCCAATCTCATGATATGCCACAATCAATTTCTCTTTGTCCGATAAGACCGCACTTTTCTTCTGGTATCCGGCAATTACAACTTCAATACTTTCTTCCAGATCCGCTTCATTTACAATCGTTCTGTCATTACGCACAGCACGAAGTGCCGCCTCGTTAATAATATTCGCAAGCTCTGCCCCAGAAGCACCGGAAGCCATTCGGGCAATCGTATGAAAATCAACATCATCAGCTATCTTTATCTTCTTTGCATGTACTTTCAATATTGCTTCACGCCCTGCAAGATCTGGTAATTCCACCGGCACCCGGCGGTCAAAACGTCCCGGTCTTGTCAATGCCGGGTCCAAAGATTCCGGCCGGTTGGTTGCAGCAAGAATAATAACTCCCGTATTGCCCTCAAATCCATCCATTTCTGTCAACAACTGATTCAAAGTCTGTTCTCGCTCATCATTTCCACCGGCAACGCCACTGCTTCGCTTTTGTCCAATTGCATCAATCTCATCTATGAACACAATACATGGTGCTTTCTCTTTTGCCTGTTTGAACAAATC
>JBNMIW010000063.1:0-8554 GCA_050873485.1 Lachnospiraceae bacterium
ACGACTCTATAGTATTCTCATTCTGGCATTGTTTCATTTTGTATTTTTAGGATCGGAATATCTGTTTGATAACTGTATGGCACTGGTAACGGATGCGCCCGGCGTTGTTGCCGCACAAAGCTATATCTTGGTTGCAAGTGTAATTGGATTTGTAATATTTCCGGTATTGTACCGGTTCTGCAACCGGTATGCTGCTGAAATCCTGTCTACAGCCGCCTGCGTGGGAAGTATCGGTTGTTATTACCTGATATGTCACCATGTTTCTTATCAGACAATAATGATTGCAGGCTTATTATTGTACATAGGTATGGGAGTGCTTGGCGGGGCTGTACACTACGGAGTGCTTCGTATAATAGGTCATGACTCGCATCTGGCAGCCATCGTCGGATGCTCATATGCAATTGGGATTATGTTGCAATTTATTCATAATAATCTGCTTGACAGTGAGGTCTGGGAGGCAGCATGGCTGGCGATTTGCGGAATCCTGTTAGTGGGTATTACGATTCTACTGTTTCGACGATTGGAGAATTCACTTAAGAAAGAAGAGATGCACCAGCAACCTTATATTCTACATGTCGGCATTGCACTTGTTGCATGCGTATTGTTGATGACCATTATATTTGCAACATTAGATAACGTTGTAACATTGTATCATGCGGGTGGTGATATGGATATTGGTCAGTGGCCACGGTTGCTGTTGGCATTTAGTGGACTGACAGCCGGTTTTTTGTATGACATCCGGGAACGATGCTATATGAATAATATTATGTATTGCGTGACGCTGCTGTCTGTGATCTGTGTTCTGCTTATTGTATCTGGCAACCTATATGTAATGGGCTTATATGTATTCTATCTCTCGGCAGGATTTTTTGCAGTCTATTTTACGACAAGTTTTATGGAATATGCATTATATACCGGGTATCCTACATTTTGGGCAGGTTTCGGAAGGGCAGTCAATAATATAGGAGCCGGACTGATCGGATCCGTATCGATTGCCGTGTTTGCCAAAAAGGATGCAGTTCTGATCAGCATGATCGCAGTTGTTCTATTTGTATGTATTCATATTGCTTTATATGTGTATTCCGAACAGATGCATAAGATAAAGGATGACACGGACTCCACAATGGGAGAAAATGAAGAACAACGCTTTGCAAGTTTTGTGACACAATATCATCTGACCGCGCGTGAGCAGGAGGTATTGCGGGTGCTGTTAGAGTCCGATGACAGCGTACAGAACATTGCAGAACAATTATATATATCAAGAGCAGCATTATATAGACATATTACATCATTAAATGAAAAGACACAAACCCGTTCCCGTGTCGGATTGATACAGTTCTATTACGGGAAAGAAGGAGAAGGCAATAAGGAATAAGAAGTTCCTTACCGCCTTCTTTTTTTATGAAAATACATCTGTTTTTGCAGATTGAGACAAATGTAAACTTATATGATCCCTATATTATACGATATGATAGAAATATCATTTGAGTATGAAAGGAGTAAAGATATGGAAGGGTTATATAAGAAAAAAAGGAAAGAAAAAAGAATAACAGGACATACCTGGTCTTTATGGATGTACATATTGTTAACTGCATGTACAATTATGTATGTCAATTACAAAAACAATATGTGTACTGTGCAGGCAGCATCCGCAAGCGGAACATGGGGAACCTGTACATGGACTTTATCAGAGGAAGGAGTGTTGACAGTAAACAGCGGAACCGGTGAGGATGTAGAATACGTTGACAGTACTGATGATACCCGGCGTTATGGTGCACCATGGGTTAAGTATTCTGACAATATTAAGGAAATGATATTCGGTGCAGATGGCACAGTGGTATTTCCTAAGAAGTGCTCAGATATGTTCAAAGCCTATACGGAATGTGAGAAGATCGTATTCCATAATATTGATACCGGTGCAGTAACGGATATGGAGAATATGTTTGAGGACTGCGAAAAACTGCAAAGTATAGAAGGGCTTGATCAGTTTAATACCGAAAAGGTAGAGGATATGGAGAATTTCTTTTCCAATTGTGCTATGTTAAAGGTGGCGGATCTTTCCTCTTTTAATACAGCGTGTATTCAGAAAAGAAACAACAACAACAATCTGAATGATTTTTTCGATGGTAACAACGCATTAGAGAAGATTATATTTGGAGAGCATTTCTCGTTTAGTGATGCATATATCCGGCTTCCAGAAAATACAAACTGGTATAAAGAGGAAATACCGGATCAGCGCGTCGATTACGATCGGTTAAGTGAAGAAGAATGGAACGGAAATATTACCCTGTCTGGTACATGGCTTCGGGCAGAAGGAATCTACTGGGGTGAATGCAAATGCACGATCAAGGATAAGACAATGACAATTGGTGCCGGAAAGGGAGGCAACCGGTATAACAAGTTTCATTCACCATGGGAAGATTATGCAGAGGATATTGAATACATTGAATTTGAAGACGGTGTTGTGTTCCCGGAGGATATTCATGAGTTGTTTATGAGGTTAGATCATTTGAAAGAGATTGATTTCTCAAATGCAGATCTGTCTCAGGTTAAGGATACCGGATATCTGTTTGGCTATTGTGCAAATCTTAAAAAAGTGTCTATGAATGCAAAACTTCCGGCACAGCCAACAAATATGACGCAGACTTTTGCTTCCTGTTATACATTAGAATCTGTTTCATTAGGCAATCTGGATACTTCCAAAGTAGAAAGTTTTAATTCTCTCTTTTATGAATGTTATAACCCGCAATCTTTTGATTTTGAAAAGGTTGATATAACATCTGCTCAATATCTGAGACAGATGTTTCAACAATGTTACCAGTTGCGGATAGCAGATATGTCATCGTGGAAGAGTGATAAAGTAATAGATATCAGTTGGATGTTTTCTGCATGTACTTCACTGACCAAGGTAATTCTGCCGGAACAAGGCATGCATATCGGAAAAGTTAATTATTCGTATGGAGCAAGCAGCGTGTTCTATAACTGCAGTTCGCTGACATCCATAGAGAATCTGAATCGATTAGATACTTCCGGGGTGGAAGATATGTATTCTATGTTCTACGGCTGCAAGAATCTGGCCGCATTGGATCTGTCCTCCTTTGATACAACTAACGTTAAAATGATCTATCAGATGTTCTATGGTTGTGAAAGTCTGACGGAATTAGATCTGTCTTCCTTTGACACAACGAATATAGAGATGTACAAGAGGATTGATGGTACGTGGAATTATAGCATGTACGGGATGTTTGATGGTTGTGATCATTTGGCAAAAGTTACAGTTGGAGATACATTCGTATTCAAAGGGGGACGCTCTACAAAATCCGGTAGTGTAACAGTTGCGGCATCCGGATCACTTCCTTCAAATCAGGTTAATCAGGAGCATGTGAATGAATGGTATATTTATCAGTCTGATGTGGAGGGTGAAGCGGGCAAATGGGTACTAAATTATAGTACAGATCCAACGGTGGCGGATGTTACCGATTTGAAAACTGCAAAGCGTACCTTTACAAAACAGGAAGATGGAACTATTACAGTACCAAAACAGCGTGTTAACTTTGGTGATCTGCAATTAAAGTCAAATATTAAAGAGCAATATGATTATACCGGAGAGGAATTACGACCGGAAGAAGGAAATACCGTTCTGACCGCTATAATCGATGGAAATGAGGTTACTTTACGGGAGGGTGTTGATTATACTGTCAATTATCCGGCAAAATCATACTATATAGGAGCATACGGTCTGGTGTATTTTGATGGAATAGGTGATTATTGTGGTCAATATACCGTATCCTATTATGTATGCCAAGGCAGTAAGATTAGTATTGATTCCTGTGTGGAATGGCCGGGTAGCATCATGCAGTATACATATACAGGCTATGAGATCAAGCCTCTTCCGGTATCCATAGAAGATAATGGAAAAGTATTGACGGAAGGGAAGGATTACCGTATCCAATATAAGAATAATGTAAATGCAGCAACTTACTATTCCCAAAATGCACCGCGAATTTATGTCTATGGTATCGGAGATTATGTAGGAAGTACATATTGTTCATTTACCATCAATCCGAAACCAATCAACAGTACTTCGATCACGGCCGGATTTAAAAAAGGAACATATCCATATACAGGTGAAGAGATCATACCGGATGATCTGATCGTAACAGACGGGGACACAATATTAAGAGAAAATGTTGATTACAGTGTGTATTATTATGACAATAAAGAAATCGGCGACAATGCACGTGCCGGAATCTGGGGAGAGGGAAATTACAGTGGCATAATATATTCATATTTTACAATTACGGAACATGCTTCCGATCCGAATATACCATCTAAAGACCGGACAGATACAACCTGTGATCACATTTATGAAAAAACAATAGAGACAAAAGCATCTTTTGAAGAAGACGGATTGATTACCTATACATGTACCAGGTGTAATCATACTTATTCGGAAGATATTTCAAAAGTTGACAGTGTCCGGTTATCCAAGAGCTCATATACTTATAATGGTAAAAACCAAAAACCAACTGTAGTTCTGTCAGACCGGAATGGTAATACTTTGAGCAGTGTTTCATATAGTATCCAATATCCGAAAGTTGCAAAAAATATTGGAAGATATACACTAATGATAACATTATCTGCTGATCAGTATGAGGGAACACAAAAAGTTACGTTCGATATTGTTCCTCAAAAGATACAAAAAGTAACGTTGCAGTCAGGCAAAAAACAGATAAAGATCAAATGGAAAAAAGCAAAGAATATAAATGGTTACGAAATACAATATGCTTTATCCGGTGGTAAAAAAACGGTATGGAAAAAAACTTCCGCCTCAACAGCAAAGAACTCAATCGTGATCAAAAAGCTGGCTAAAAAGAAAAAATATATTGTAAGGATCCGTTCTTATAAAGTGGTCAAGTACAATGGGAAAAAGATTAGATTATACTCTGACTGGGTTCAGAAAACAATAAAAACAAAATAAAGGCACAAAATAGTTGCGTCATACCTTAATTCCTTGTAATATATAGGTGCGGCATCCTAAGTCAAAGGATTGCCGCACGAAAGGAGACAGGAATGAACACCAAATTTACAGGAAGCAAAGATTATGTAGCAAGTGAAGAATTGATGGCAGCAGTTGACATCGCCATTGCTTTGGAGAAACCACTTTTGATCAAAGGAGAGCCGGGAACCGGTAAGACTATGCTTGCCGAGGCAATCAGCCAATCAATGGGAAAGGATCTCTACATCTGGAATATCAAGTCTACAACCAAAGCACAGGACGGACTTTATGTGTATGATACGATTCAGAGATTGTATGATTCCCAGTTTGGTGAAGAAGGTGTTGACGATATTGCACATTATATTAAGTTAGGTAAACTTGGTGAGGCATTTAAAGCAGATAAACAGGTCATCCTGTTGATCGATGAGATTGACAAGGCAGACTTGGAGTTCCCGAACGACTTATTGTGGGAGCTTGATAAGATGGAATTCTATATTCATGAGACGCGAGAGACAGTCAAGGCAAAGGAGCGCCCGATCGTTATTATTACGTCAAATGCAGAGAAAGAACTTCCGGATGCGTTCCTACGCCGTTGTATTTTCCATTATATTACATTTCCGGACCGAGAGCAGATGACCGAGATCGTACATGCACATTTTGAGAACTTAGAGGAGAATGTTTTAAAGAATGCATTGGATACGTTCTACTGGATTCGTTCGATCAAGGATGTCCGGAAGAAACCAAGCACGTCAGAATTGATCGACTGGATCCGTGCATTGACGATCAGTGGTATTGATCCGGAGCATTTGAGAGAACAGTTACCATTCCTTGGTGTGTTATTGAAGAAGGATGAAGATTTGGAAGCAGTTAAGAAGGCAAAGTTATACTAATTAGGTGAGGTAATCTATGTTTCTTGATTTTTTTGATACATTGAAGAGAAAAGGCATTGACGTGTCTATGACAGAATGGCTCACCCTGATGGATGCCTTGGATAAAGGACTGATCGAATCAAGCTTTACAAAGTTCTATTATGTGAGCCGTATGATCTTAGTCAAATCCGAATCCGATTATGATAAGTTCGATATGGCATTTTCCGAATATTTTAAGGATGTGAAGTCAGAGGATGCGGCACTGAAACGGGTGCTGGAATGGCTGGATAAAGGCGATCAGATGGAATTCGATAAGCAGAACCAGCAGATGTATTCCTTCTCACAGACGCGTAATTCGGATGAGGTAAAGCGTTTATTCCGGGAGCGGTTAGCCGAGCAGAATTCGGAACATAATGGTGGTAATCACTGGATCGGAACAGCGGGTGGTTCGGCATTCGGACATCACGGCAGGAATCTTGGAGGTATCCGTGTTGGTGAATTTGGCGGTATGCAGAGTGCATTTCAGGTAATGGGGGCACACAAATATCAGGATTTCCGGAACGACCGGGTACTTAATTACCGGCAGTTTCAGGTGGCATTCCGGAGATTAAGGCAGTATTCTTCCCGATTAGACGTGCCTAAGACGGAGCTAGATATTGATGGAACGATTGACAAGACATGTGAAAATGGTGGTTATCTGCAGTTAGAATTTGACCGTCCAAGAAAGAATACGGTGAAGCTGTTGTTGTTATTCGATTGTGGTGGAACGATGATTCCATTTATGGAGCTATGTAACGAGTTGTTTCAGGCGGTACACAAGGCGAACCACTTCAAGGATGTGCAGACTTACTATTTCCATAACTGCATCTATTCAAAGGTCTATAAGACGGCGGAATGTGAGATTGGAGAGTGGGTAGATCTCGATTATCTGTTCCGGCATTATGACAAGGATTATAAGGTGATCATCGTTGGTGATGCCCAGATGGCACCGGAAGAATTACTAGATAAGAATGGCAATTACCGTGGCCCAAATGATGGTCTGTCCGGTTATGAATGGTGTCAGCTGCTCACCCAGAAATACAAAAAGTGCGTCTGGCTGAATCCCCGCTACCATGGGGAATTAACCCGTATGCACTGGATGGAATCCGAGGACAAGTTGGCAAAGCTGTTTCATATGTATCTGCTTTCCGTGGATGGTCTGAAGGATGCAATTACATATTTGCTAAAGACAAAGTAAGGATGACGGTATATAGATAACATTTTGTTATCATTTAGGCGGCAAATAGTAGAAGGAGTGTGATATCGATGATATCTTCTTTGATTGATGAAATGATCGCATATGATAAGGGTGATCCTCGACGGATCCAGCATTTCATGAAAGTACATGACTTTGCACGGACGATTGGACAATTAGAAGGCCTGGACGAACAGACATTATATATCTTGGAATCCGCAGCAGTCGTGCATGATATTGGAATACATGTATGTGAAGAAAAGTATGGTTCCTGTGAGGGAAAATTACAGGAAAAGGAAGGTCCTGCACTTGCAAAAGAGATGTTAGAACGATTAGGCTATGAGCAGGAAGTGATCAACCGCATCTGTTATCTGGTCGGTCATCATCATACATATACGAATATAGATGGTGTGGATTATCAGATTCTGGTGGAAGCAGACTTTCTTGTGAACATGTATGAGGATGGCGTTTCACCGGATGCGGTTCACAAGGCATATCAGAATATATTCCAAACGGAGAATGGCAGGAAGATCTGTCGGAATATGTTTGGGATTCAGTAACAGAGTGAGGTGATTGTATGCATAACTTTGTTAAGTTAGAGAGAAATTATAGTGCATACGGTGGAACCGATTGTAGAAAAGATAGCGTTATACTCGATGGTACTCCCTATATGTTAAAGTATTTTTCTGATAAAAATGATCCTATTTGTGAATTTATTGGATGTCATGTTTTCGAGTTACTTGGAATAAATGCACAAAAGACAGATGTAGGGATTTACAATGGAGAAGTAGTTGTTCTTTGTAGTGATTTTCGAGAGGGAAAAGATTTAGTAGAGTTTAATAAAATTGCTAATTCGTGTTCTGAAGGTAGGGTCAACAGTCTCATAAGTGTCTTAGACGTTCTAAATGAATCTTATTTTTTCACAGGACTTAATGCAGATGAATTTTTCTGGAGAATGTTTGTTATCGATTTTATTATTGATAATCAGTATAGAGATAATACTAATTGGGGTTTGTTGTGTAAAGGTAAATACTGTACTGTTGCACCTGTTTATGATTGCGGAGGCTGCTTAAGAGTAAGTAAAGATCAGAGTATTGGGGAGTTTGCAGAGAAAAGCAATTGTTTCTTTACAGATGATTATGGGTTTAAAATTATGCCATTTGAGTTAATAAGAAGTAAGAAATACTCTGGGTGTTCAAAAGCAGTTGATTGGATAGTGAAGCAAGACTTTAATAAAGTTTATAGATTTATAGAAGGTTGCACTTTTGCCAGTAAAGATAGTCGTAAGTTTTATTTAGATACAATTAAGACTAGAATAGAAAAGCTAAGAAATTTGTGTTAAATAAGGTTGTGTTTATTTTTACAAGAAAATAGGTAATTTTTCGTCCAAATCCTTGAGTTTTATAAACCGAAAACGATGGAATGAATTATTATAAATAAGTAAACAAGAAT
>JBNMIW010000064.1:0-8430 GCA_050873485.1 Lachnospiraceae bacterium
ATCTTGATATGGGCGATCTGGATTTTTCGGATATTGATTTTGATGATTTGGATGTTACGAAGTTGGATGAACTTCCGGATGATGCAGATCTGGATGCTTTATTGAAAGAGTTTGATAGCAATTTTGAGATAGAAGATCATTTTGAACAGGATTTGGCAGGCTCAAAAGAAAAAGAAGCCAAGCAGGAAGATAGTGCTGAATTGAGTAAGGAAACGGATGCTGTCAAGAAGGATGAGCTGGAACAGCCGGATCAACAGACACTTGACGCGGATCAATTTTTGGATAGTTTACTGTTGGATGAGGAACAAGAAGAGGCACAGAAGAATCCATTAGAAGAAGTGAATATGGAACAGGAAGACGTTTCTCAAACGGAGAATGTCAAAGAAGAATCGGCAACTTCAGATGATGCGGCATATAATCTGGATGATCTGCTAGAGGATATGGGTGAGGAGATTCGATCTTCTGAAGAAGAGATTGCAGACATTTCGGAGGAAGATAAAAAGCCTAAGAATATAGAAGAACAACCGGCGGAAGAGGAAGTCAAATCATCTGACGGGGATGATTTAGAGGACTTGTTTTCCTTATTAGATTTAGACGAGAATGAATCACAGGAACATAATGAGGATGAAGCTTCGGAAAATGAAATACCGATGCAGGATGATCCTATGGATGATCCGGATGTGGTGGGATTGCAGGATTTGGATGATGAAGCATCCGGGAAAGAGAAGCCTGTAAAAAAGAAGTCTTTGATGACAATCTTATTTGGAGAGCCGGATGAAGACGACGAACTATCTCCGGAAGAATTAGAGGCAATCGAACAGAAAAAGGCAGCTAAAAAGGCAAAGAAGGAAGCTGCAAAGCTTGCAAAAGAAGAAAAGAAAGCTGCTGCGAAAGAGGAAAAAGCAGCCAAAGCCGGAGATAAGAAGAAAGCGCAGGAAGAAAAGAAGAAGGTTCGTGCTGTTAAAAAGGCAAAACAGAAAGCGGAAGAAGAGAAAAATGCAGAACCGGTAAAACCATTAAACAAACCGGCAGTAGTATTTATTTTTACCTTGTTTTTAGGCGGTACGTTTTTATTTTACTTAGGAACAAATAATTTTAATTATACATTAGCAATTCAGAAAGCTACAGATTATTTTGATAATCAGAAATATCACAAAGCGTATGATGAGATCAAAGGCGTAGAGGTGAAAGAAAAGGATCAGGATTTGAAAGATCGTATCTATACGGTGATGTATGTGGAACGATTATATGAATCTTATCAGAATAATATCGAACTGGATCGTCAGAAGAAAGCATTGGATTCATTACTTCGTGGCGTTGATAAATATTATGAATATTATGATGAGGCACAGAAGTTAGGCATTGTGGATGATCTGAATTATTCTTTTGCACAGATTCAGACTGCGTTACAGGATCATTATGGAATTACAGTAGAACAGGCAGTAGCCATTAACCAGTTGGACAGTTACGAGTATGTTCAGACGGTTGACCAATATGTTCAAGATGGGAAGTGGTAAGATGATAGCAATTATTGATTATGATGCTGGCAACATTAAGAGCGTTGAAAAAGCAATGGCATTTTTGGGTGAAGATGCATGTATCACAAGAGACCGGGATGTGATTTTGTCGAGTGAACGAGTGATATTACCGGGTGTTGGAAGCTTTGGGGATGCCATGAGTAAGTTGAAAGAATACAAGCTTGATCAGGTCATTTATGATGTGGTTGATCAGAAGATACCGTTTCTTGGTATTTGTTTAGGATTACAGTTGCTATATGAAAGCAGTGATGAGACACCGGGTGTGACAGGACTTGGAATTTTAGAGGGCACGATCAATCGGATACCGGATGCACCGGGACTTAAGATTCCGCATATGGGTTGGAATTCTTTGGAGGTTCGACCGGGTGCAACACTTTTCAAGGGCATTGATGCAAATCCATATGTGTATTTTGTACATTCTTATTATTTAAAGGCGAAGAATGAGGAAGAGGTTGCAGCAACGACATATTATTCAACACAGATTCATGCCAGTGTGGAAAAAGATAATGTATTTGCGTGTCAGTTTCATCCGGAAAAAAGCAGTACAGTTGGTCTTGCAATCTTAAAGAATTTTATTGAAGTACCAACACCGGTAAAGGAGGATTGATGAGATGCATACAAAGAGAATCATTCCGTGTCTGGATGTGACCGGTGGACGTGTGGTAAAAGGAATTAATTTTGTGAACCTAAGAGATGCCGGAGATCCGGTAGAGGTTGCAAAAGCATATGATAAAGCAGGTGCAGACGAATTGGTGTTTCTTGATATTACAGCATCTTCTGATGCAAGAAATATTGTCATTGATATGGTAAGAAGGGTAGCAGAGACCGTGTTTATTCCTTTTACAGTTGGTGGAGGAATCCGTTCAGTAGAGGATTTTAAAGCAATCTTGCGGGAAGGTGCAGATAAGATATCAATCAATTCTTCGGCAATCAACAATCCGAATTTGATCAGTGAAGCGGCGGATAAATTTGGAAGTCAGTGTGTCGTGGTGGCAATTGACGCAAAACGCAGACCGGATAGTTCCGGTTGGAATGTGTACAAAAATGGCGGAAGAATTGATGTTGGCTTTGATGCTGTAGAGTGGGCTGTCCGTGCAGAAAAGTTAGGAGCCGGAGAGATTTTATTAACCAGTATGGATTGCGACGGAACGAAAGCCGGATATGATATTGAACTTACGAGAGCAATCAGTGAAGCGGTTTCAATTCCTGTTATTGCATCCGGAGGTGCCGGAAATAAGGAACATTTTTATGACGCATTAACAAAGGGGAAAGCTGATGCAGCTTTAGCAGCATCTTTATTTCATTATAAAGAGTTAGAGATTACAGATCTGAAAGAGTATTTGCAATCAAAAGATGTACCAGTCAGATTATGATATGATTACAATTAAGACAAATGAGATAACGGTTGATCAATATTTAGCAATTCGTGCTTCTGTAAATTGGAGAGAATTATCTGTTACGCAGGCCAAAAAGGCATTACAGCATAGCCTGATCGTGGCAGGTGCATATGAAGGTGATCAATTAGTGGGAATGGGGAGAATTGTCGGAGACGGTTCGGTAATCTGTTATGTTCAGGATCTGATCGTCCGTCCGGAATTTCAACGAAAACAAGTTGGATCAAAGGTGCTGAATACGCTGATTCAATATGTAGAAAGTATCCGGGAGGCGAATACACAGATGATGTTATGTCTGATGTGTGCCAAAGGCCGGGAACCATTTTATGAAAAACATGGATTTATTGCCAGACCGACAGAAGCTCTTGGACCAGGTATGATACAATATCTGAGAAATTGATAGACTAAATGGAGTGTTAATAAATGAATACAAATCGTAAATTATTCAGAAAAATATGTGTTTGCCTTGCTGTAATAGGTTTGTGTATAACAGGCACAGGATGTAAGCAAAAACCGGATGAAAATGGTTCGCTGAAAGCGGAAGATGGGAGAAGTTATGGTGGAACGATCAAGGGAAAGATGGGAGAAAAAGTGCAGACCGCTTTTTTTGATCTAACGGTTGAATCTGCTAAAAAGAGTGGTACATTTCAGTTTGAAGACGGACTGTACCAGGCAAATGAAGGTCAGACATACCTTGTAGTGAATGTAACGATCAAAAATACTTACGAGAAGGATCTGCCGATGAGTATCGGGGATTTTACATTAAACTATAAGGGAAAAGAAAAGGATTCTGTGATTACAGGTTATGGAAAAGCAGATCTTAATCAGGATGATTTTATGGAAAATATATTTACCTTGAAAAAAGGAGAAAGTATTACAAAATCAATCTTGTTTACGGTAGATGACAAAGACAAGTATACATTATGTTATTCAGAATATTATGAAGATAAGTTTGAAGGCGATAATTACGAGATCTCAATAACACCGGAAGTTATCGCAGATGCAGCTCAGGATGCTACGGGTGATACGTCGACGGAAACGCCGGATACATCTTCAGAGGCGGCATCCGCAGAGACAACGGAAACCGAGGCAGCATCTACGGAAGCAGCAGTTACGGAGGCTCCGGCAACGGAAGCAGCTTCGACAGAAGCAGCACCGCAGGAGTAAATTTTCTCTTTTGGAATAAACATTTAAGGAAATATCGAATATACTGATAAAAAGTGATTTTAGGATGGAATTCCGTATGGATATTTCCGGTGAAAAAGATATTGAGTTGATGAAGGCATCTGCATCAAGATGCAGAGGACATGTACATGTTGTGGAAAAGGGGGATACCCTTTATAAGATAGCAAAAAAATACGATGTTCGTTTATTTGATGTTATGCGTTTAAATCCTTATGTAAATGTATATAATCTGCAAATAGGAGATGAAATCTGTGTCCCTACCATGCCTCCAACGGAGCAGAGTATATATATTGTAAAGGATGGGGATACGATTGGCGATGTTTTAGAGCAATTGCGCATGGAATTTGATACATTGGCAGAGCTGAATCCGACACTGTTAGAAGTTCCGTTGCCGGAAGGGCTTACCTTGAAATTACCGGTGATCCAGCCAAGAGAACATTCAATGGATGATCACAATACACCGGAATGACAAAAATAATACAAAACAGGTGCGTTATGCTACGCACCTGTAATATAAAAAATAAGGATGATGGAATATGGATTTTTTGACGAAACTAGAACGTAAATATGGAAAGTATGCAATTCCGAATCTGACGTTGATATTGATCAGTGGATTTATTCTCGGGTATCTGATTGAAATATTTATGCCGGATGGATTGCAACTGTTAGCAATGAATCCGGAGAAGATTTTACATGGTCAGATATATCGACTGGTTACCTGGGTGGTGATTCCACCAAGTTCGGCAAGCATATTAGTTATCATTACGTTGTTCTTTTATTTTTCAATTGGACGAACATTGGAAAATTCGTGGGGAGATTTCCGCTATACAGTGTATATTCTTTCCGGAATCATTTTTACAGATATCGGAATGATGGGGACTTATCTGATTATGCATTTGATGGGGCAATCCAAGTTGTTAGATATGTATTATCAGGCAGGACTATACGGTGCGTCGACCTATTATCTTTGTATGAGCATGTTTTTGGCATATGCGTTTATGTTTCCTGATATGCAGGTGTTGCTTTATTTTATTATTCCGATCAAAGTAAAATGGTTAGGATATCTTGATATTGCGTATCTGTTAGTGATGATTTTACAATATGGATATATGCAGTATTATACCGGAATGGTTACGGTAATTATGTCTGTGCTTAATTTTATTCTGTTTTATTTTATGTCAAAGGGTAAGACAAAAATGACACCGGCACAGCGAAAGCGTAAGAGAAAATACAAACAACAGGTGAGACAGTCACAGATTCTAACGAGACATAAGTGTGCGATATGCGGACAGACAGAATTAGACAATCCGAATCTGGAATTCCGGTATTGTTCGAGATGTAAAGGCAATTATGAGTATTGCCAGAATCATTTATTTACACATGAGCACAAGAAATAACATGCGTAAATAAGAAATACGGAGAAAGAGGATACGATCGAATGAAGAGTGCAGATAAAAAGGTAATGAAAGAGATAGCAAAACACAGAGATTTGGAGATGAACATTCCGGCATACGGTAATGCGTATATGAATGCGTCATATGAATATAGTCTGTTGCGTCTCGTATTGAATTACTATACAATGAAAGAGGTAGAGGACGAAGGCGGAAGTATTGCGAATGATGACTTTTTGCTAGAGACAATGGATCAGATCCATACGATATTATATCAGACATTATTGTCGGATGGATTGAATGAGGAATATGAGCAATTTGTTGAGCAGATTCATAAGATCAGACAGGATGTAACGCAGAAAATGAGAGTATTGACGGCATATACGGATGCGTTACAACTTTATGAATATATTTTAAACCGTGTAGAGTTTGGAATAACCGGTGAGGAATATCCGGTGGAAGAATCTGAATTAGCAGCAAAAGTATTTCAGTATTTGTTCCGTGACAATGACAAGATGGTTGTTAATAGTAAGATTCAGCTTGTGACAGGTCAGCTTCCGGTTCGTATGACGAAGAACCGATTTTTTGAATATCTGACAGATACATTGAATATATATCAGGGATCGGATACGTCTTCGGTAGATGATTTTGTATCCATGTTAAAATCAACAGCATTATTAGAGCTTCCACAGGGATATGGAGAAGATTATCCGGAAATCTACCGGGTGATCGATCTGTTAGCACATACGGAGTTTAAGACGTTAGACCTTGAACAGTACCGGGCGATCATGGAACAGTTTTCATTTACGACAGATCATTTAACGCAGATCGTCAGCAATCATTTACTGGCAATGGAGATTATTAATGCTACTTATGGAGCATTGTTGGCAATGCCATATGAAAACAGTGAAGAAAATGGGGTAAAGGTCTGTTTGTCAATGCTTTCCGGACTACATGACGCATTTGTATCATCCGGACCGATTCCGGAGAGCGTAGATGAAGGTTTTGCAGAGATTGAGGGATTGCAGGAGATGATCGGTGAGGATATGCTTCAGTTTGAGAGTATTCTGCAGGATGTTTTGACAGAGCATAAGGATACAATATCCTGGATCATGGCAGAAAAGATATTCAATCGTCTGGCATTGATTGCCCAGTTACAGTCAAATAGTTTGTTTGTAGAATTAGAGAAAGAGGAACAGGAAACAAAGCCGGCAGATAATGCCTATATTGCAGCAAAGAGAGATGAGTTAGTTGCATTATTGACCACATATTTCTCGGAGCATACCAAGGAGATGAACCGGGCAGTGATGGCAGCGTTGTTTTCCAATATGCCGGTGCTGTTCAATTCACAACAGGAGATCAAGGAATATATTGAATATAGTCTGAATCATTGTGGAAATGCAAGTGAATTGATGGCGTGCGCAAAGATTCTTACGGAAATGATGGAAGAAGAGTAATGGATGAAGGCGGTGGCGGAATGGATATCGTATTTCATGATAGAATATATAGAGAAGATATTTCCGATCGGAAAATGGCTTCCATTCAGAAAAAGATTCAGAAACGTTCACCGAAACTTGACCTGTTTCTTGTGACATTGCCGATCGGACATCAAGGAATATTAGAGATATACTGGTATCCGGAATTGTTACAGCCGTTTTACCGGAAGAGCAAACAGAAAGTTGTTGTTGTCGGAGTGGCAATGAGTCGGGAAGATGCTTATGAGCTGGTAGAGAAGATTATAAAAGATGTGGGTTTTCAAAATGGTGTGATACCTGTGACAGAGTTTTTTGAGGAGAATACATGATAATATCCATATTAAAAATAGTCGGATGGGCAGTTCTGATTATTTTAATGATTATTCTATTTTTATTATTGATCGTTTTGACGGTTCCGGTGTGTTATCGTTTGGATATATCCAGCTATGGAAAACCGGATGGAAATGTCCGGGTTACATTTGTTCCGCTTGGATTTTGTGCAGACGTGTCTTATAAAGATGACAAAATGCGATATGTGATCCGCATTCTCGGTGGAGTGGTTATGACCAATACACAGGCGAAGGTATCATGGCTTGGAAGAAAATTGTTTTCGGATATCGAAGAGGATGTGGAAGTGGAGAAACATACGGAGACTACACAGACAGAGAATACTGAGAAGTCAGCAGTTTCTGTTATTCAGCCGAAGATGGAATATACGACGAAAACGGATGAACATGAGAATGACAACAGCATATCAGAACCGGTAGATATTCGGGAATACAGATCAGAACACAAGAAAAGAACATCCATATTGGAACATATAAGAAATGGAATACAGAACATTCGTGACCATTGGAAACGATTTGTAAGAGGATGTCGCAATATTGGGAAAAAGAAAGACGCCTTATTAAAAGTATATCATTCAAAGAGGTTTGAACTTGCAAAGGATGATCTGAAACGATACGCGAAGAGATTTTTCCGAATTATAAAACCTTCCCGGTTAGAGGGACGAGTTCATTTTGGATTGGATGATCCGGCATATACCGGGCAACTCCTTGGCGGATTGGCATTGATCTATCCGTTGTATCAGAATTACTTAATGATTGAACCGGATTTTGAAAATGCATGTCTGGAGGGACATTTGAAAGGAAAAGGAAAGATCTTTTTGGGTTCAATATGCAAATTGGCATTTCAAGTGGTATTTAATAAAAATCTTATAAAAGTAACAAAGAAAGTGCAAACTATAATAGAAGCATAGGAGGGCAATAATTATGGCAAATGATTTTAACACAACAGTCGGATCTTTATTTCAGGGAATGGATAAGTTCTTGACAACCAAAACGGTTGTTGGAGATCCCACAAAGATTGGTGATACCATTATTTTACCGTTAGTAGATGTTAGTTTTGGTGTAGCTGCCGGAGCATTTTCCGATGCACAGAAGAATAA
>JBNMIW010000065.1:0-8422 GCA_050873485.1 Lachnospiraceae bacterium
GGAATATGATATGATTATTAACGATGATTTATTAGAAACGATTCATTACAACTCACCAACCACTCCAATCAAAGCTTCATACGCCTATTTATCAGACTTTCCAGGCGGTGTAACACCGTGTCACTGGCACCGAGAATTAGAGTGTATCGTTATGGTAAAAGGCAGTCTGAACTACTATGTGAACAATCACACATTTACTTTACACGAAGGAGATGGCATCATTGTCAACTCAAACCGGATGCATCTTTGCACGCCTGTCGATGCCGATAATCAGGAACGAATCCGTTCTTATCAGACAACCGATCCGGACAATAGCAAATATATTGTATTGCTGTTACACCCTGATACGCTTCGATTTAACCGGAAAATGGAAGAAAAATATATCAATCCGTTTCTATATGACAGCAACAGTGATGTTCTTTTTCTTAATCACAGTGAAACCTGGCATGACCAGGCAATTGAAACGATCAAGGAGATATTCTTTGCCGTCACGGAACAGACAACCTGTCTTGAACTGATCGCACAAAGTAAATTCTTCTATCTGTGGAGTCTGTTATACAGTAATACCGTTGCCGCAAATGGCTGCGAGCGGATTGAAACCGATCCAATGAACCCATTAAAAACAATGATCTCCTATATTCAGGATAATTATCAGGATAAAGTAACTCTGAACGATGTTGCAGAAGCAGGAATGATGTGTCAGTCCAAATGCTGTCGTCTGTTTAAGGAAATGGTCAAACAGTCTCCTATTGAATACCTCCAAAATTACCGGATTCAAAAAGGAATCGATCTTCTTGAACACACCGGTTTAAGCATTACCGAAATTGCCCTAGAGTGCGGTTTTCACGGTGCAAGCTACTTCACCGAAACCTTCCGCAAGATCAATGGGATCACTCCAAAAGAATATCGCAAACAGATCGAACTCAGTGCTTAGCCCGAACGGCTTCCCATTCATCAAACCGCGTCTGATATTGTTCATTTAACCAGGCAACCATCTGCTCTTTTCCCTCCATTGTGAACGGAAAGCGGTTGGTTGTCTTTTTTTCTTCCGGTGTCGCCTCAAAACAGTACGGTTCCGGCCAAATGATCGCAACAAAATCCGCATCTCCTTTTTTATCTGCCGGAGTAAGTGCTACATCATCCATCGGATCTCTTGCAATTCGAAAACGCATACCGCGATGACTGCCAAAATACGGCTGGGCATGTTCATACCAGGTTAGTCCGTAAGAATCTTTATTTTCAATTAAAACAAATTGTTCTGCCATCTTCTACTTCCTTTCTTTACTCTTCCGGCAGATCCGGTATCAGTTCCACATACACCTGATCAAACTTCTGCCTCAATTCCGCTCTTATCTCATTTCGCAATTGGTGCAGGATTCTTGTGTTCATCATATCGTTGTGACTCGTAATATAGATCTCCACCCAGGTTTTTCTTCCCGTTTGTATTACATCCAAAAACTCAATATCATAATACACTTTATCCATATATTTTTCCGCAACCTGCCGGATCTGTGTCATAATCTCCGCACTTGGCGCAAACAGCACCAGATTTTTCAGGTTCAACAAGATCATCTTAACCGGTTCGACGAGCAAAAGACATGCCATAATGATCGCAACCAGCGGATCAATATAAGATGCCAGATGTGACCACTGCGTTTTCTGCAATCCCATCTGGATAAAGAACGCCATAGATACTCCTAAGCTCGATATAATATCCAGTTTCCAGATGTAGATCTCTGCTTTGATCGTAAGCGATTCATATCGTTTGCTAAAATGATGGAGCAGAATATAAATAAACACGCAGCCTGCCCATACAACCAGTTCGAAAACAGCGATCATTCCTGCGTCCACTTCACGTCCGCCATGAAACAGAATCAACACATTGTCCCAGATAAGCTGTATTGTAACGACAAGCAATACGCTGTACTTAATGACGATAAACAGCGACTCCACCTGGGAAAATCCATACGGTCTTTTTTCCGTCACCGGTTTATATAATAACGGAACCAACAGTAAAAACGGACCGATCATAATCAGATCGGTCACATCAAAAATGCAGTCCATCAGCAAAGAATGAGAATGCGTAACATATGCCATAATCCCCTCAGCTAACATGAACAATATACTTCCCACAAAGGAAATGTTCATGATACGCTTCTCATTTTTCATTTTATTTTCGTTCTTCAATTCTTCTCCCTCTCATTGAATATTGATATGATATACTTCCATCTCCCGCCGGACCTGTTCCCGCAGTTCCGGATTTGTTTTTAACATCTCCCGGATATCCTTTAATCCATCCAGCCGCAATTGTTCATTATATGCAAGCTGTTCCCTCAATTTCTGTCGTCTCACATTCAATGAATGTTTAACTTCTACCATTTCCCTTGGATCGATCAGTGCAAGGGATTGTTTCGTCCAGATATCCGGATCTTTGATTCCATGTGCATATAACAGCTTGGAAAGTGCATCCGTGTGTTCCCTCAGATCTCCCGTCGTCTGCTGGTATTTCCGCACTTCATCTACCATGATCAAATATTGATCGTGCAGATATTCCAGTTCCCGGAGACTGTTGACATGGTACTTCGCATATAGATATTCCAGCGTTGATGTGTTGTTGACATATTTGATCTTCACCTTATTCATCAGGCTGATTGCACGGTTCTCACGCTTCTCTGCCATCTTGAATTCATAGGAAAGTCTGCGATAGATTATAACTGAAAATGCCGCCATTCCCGCAATAATAAGCAGAATAAGCAACACCGGTATCACAAGATTATTCTTTGTCATAATACCGATCACCACTAACGTAAGTACCACTAACACCGAAATTGTTCCGAATATGATAATAAAATTCTTAAGACTATGCTGCCGTTGTTCAATGGACTCCTGAATATATTCCTGCGCATTCTTCTCGCCCTCTAAGTTCGTCATATCGCGCCGGATCACCATATCCATATCTTCCAACTCTTTTAACTGTCCAAATATCGTTGTCAGATCCTTTTCCATTCCCTGTATCATCCTGAAATTCTCATCACTGATACGGTCATCCATATGAACAAATTGCGAGGTTTCACTTTCAAGAAAAGCAATCTTTTTCGCAATATCCGTCACCTGTTTTCTGACATTCTGTGGTAATTCCTCAATCATCTGAATATCCTCAAAATAAGAAGTCACCATGTCATACTCTGCCCGCAGATCCTCCATCTGATAAGACGCTTCTACAATCTGGTCGCATTTGTAGGCAACATCATCCTGCGTTCCCTTGCGCTCCATTTCCTGCTGCTGTTTCTTCAGATAGCTGTCGATACTCTCATATTCAAATACTTCCTCCGTCACCTCTGTTTTCGTAAACAGATCTTTGACGGTACTCAATAAACCCATATGTACACTCCTGCTATACCGTCTGTTGACGGAATTCTTCCTTTAAATGTTCTAACACCGTATCCATCCGCTGACTGAAATCCGTCAGGTTATTCTTCTGAAAATGATACATTGCCCGTTCCATACGATGATATATCGGCGAACCGGTCACATCCTCCTGTGCATCCTCGATCGCATCATATATCTGCGGAACCAGATCCTCTACCTGATAATATTTTGCCATCACTTCCACGTCAGAACGCTCTTTTACCGTTGCCATCAAGAGCAGATACTGATACATCGTCTGTCTGCTGCCGGTAATCTCATACGACTTCCGGTACGATTCCATTGCATCTTCTAACTCAAAATTGCTTGCATAGGCAATTCCGCGATTGTGATATATAGCTGCTAATAATTTGTCATTTCCGATATCCGGATACTGATCTAATATCTCATCATAAATTGCAGCCGCTTTCAAATACTTATGATACCGCAGAAAACCATCCGCCTGAAGTTTGCGGTACTGCGGTGCTGTCAGCCCCTTCATACGTTCAATCTGCAGGATAAATTCCTTAATTTCCGGAATTGTATAATATTCCTTATAGGTCAATATCGCAGTGAGCAGATCTGTCAGATCCGTTGTTTCTTTTTCTTTTAACGCACGCAGACTGTCCGCAAGATCCGGTAAATGCAGTTCCTGCTCTATCCAATGAAACATCGCCACTCCGATATATTCCTCGGAAACCAGTGCAATATTGTTATAAATGTAATAGCATAACTCCTCATATGAAAACACTTCTATCTTCGTATTTGGAAATATATATGAAGTTGTTGCGGGTACTGTTTCACACAATATAACTCGTCCCATATGCTCTCCTCTATCCTTCTATATGTCCAATTGAAAAATCCTTCCGGTATATCTTATTCGTGGTTGGATATATTCTTCCAAACCCAACATCCCGAATTACAATCGCACCAACCCGTTCATCTGTCAGCTCTACTTCCAATGATATCTTCGTTGTCTTTGGCGGTCTTTTTGGCAAACCGTGAATCTCTATGATCTCCCGCTGCATTTCTTTGGAAACCTTATCCCGATATAACATCTCGATCCGGTTCGTATCATCCAAAAACAGTGTAACCTGTCCCTTCATGTTGTACCATTCTCTTCCACCGATCGCAATCGGATAAAATTGATTCCGTCCTTCTGTCTCTCCAATACAGACGCCAATATCAAACGGAATACTGCCCTCCGTACACAATACGCAGTCCCTCTCTGCCTCATATGCTCCATACTTCGCATGATAACAGGCACCCTTCGTATACAGATTCTGTCCCATAAATACGCGTCTGCCATCACAAAGCACCTTCTGTGACTCTGCAATCCATTTATCCGTAAATCCAACTCCCGTCAGATATACGGTAGAAATATAGGTCTCTCTCATCTTCTTCTTTGCAATCTCTGCAAACTTCCGGTCAAGTGATTCTACATCCTCAAACAGCATGCCATAAGATAATTCCTCTTTGAGATTCTCTTTTCCCAGATAAAAAATGCGGGTATTTCCCTGATGTTTCTTATCGATACGATAATATTCCATTCCTTCCGCACCATATTCAAACATTGCAACACTATTCGTCCGCAACCGTTCATCCTGATTCATTACATACTGAAAAAATGCATTCTCATGGCTCATGATATAAAATGCATCCTCTGCCAATCCAAATTCTTTTCGAAGTTTTCCCAACACCTGATACACCTTTGGGGTATATTCCTCTAATGTAACCGTCAATCTCTTCAATACATAGTCATCTGATCGCGACAAGAATTCTTCTATATGCGTCTTTAATAAAATGAGCAGCAATGCATCATATGTATATACGCCACCCTCAACCGTCACATGCTTATCAGAACCGACATTTGCAACAATGTCCTCTACAATCTGTCCGTCCTGCTGGAATCGCACGGTACTAACCTGATTGCCTACATACCATTTCTTCTCGTCCTTTGAATAAAACATGACATTCGGAAGCTGATATGTCTCCGTATTGTTCAATTGATATATAGAAGTCGGCTCATCCTGATCCTCTTCAAAATAACTCATCTGCACATTCTTACGACACAGATCTAATCCTAAAAATATATCCATCATGCTTTATCCTTTCGTACATTTGACCCTTGCATCATATTATAATTGTATTTGCACTACAAGTCAAAAGAAAAGTTCCCCGCCAGCACTGTTGCACTGGTAGGGAACCCATCTCAAGCACTATCCATATATGGCTTTTTTACTTCTTTATCTTAATCTTCTTTGTCGAACTATATTTACCATATACATTCTTTCCGGTAGAATCTTTCTTAAATGCTCTTACGCGTACATAATACACCTTGTTTTTCTTAAGCTTTCCTATCGTGACTTTTCTCTTGCCAGTCTGGACAATCTTCTTGCCTTTCTTAAATTTCGAATTGGTTGCATAAACGATTTCATAGCCCTGTGTTCCGGACACTTTCGCATATTTTACAACCATCTTCTTTTTCTTTGTGTTAGAAAGCTTTAATTTCTGTACCTTCTTTAACGTTATCTTTGACCATTTTGCATACACCGTATAATTGGTCTTGGAGCCTTTCTGAATAGACGTAATCTTCTTTTTACATTTGCTGTCTGTATACCAACCCTTAAATTCATATCCTTTTCGGCTCGGACTGCTCAATACCACGCTTTGATCCGATGTGTATGTACTTGGATTATTTTTATGATTGATACCCTTATTCAACACATATGTAATCGTATACTGTGTTTCCGGTGTCGATTGATTCTCTTCTTTCTTAATCTTTTCCGTCACTTTTTTGTCTGTTGCCCCACATACCGAACAGCTTCTTATCTCTTCGCCCTCTTTTTCGGTTGTTGCCTTAACGTTTTCCTTCCATTCACCCCACGTATGTTTCTCAACATATTTAACTGTAATCTCCTGTGGTTCTGTCACATTCCGGATCGTATACTTTCCATCTGCAAATTCTATTCTTGTGCCATTTGCATATACATAGAAACATTGATCATTCGTATTCTTAACCGTGAAAGAATAATCTTCACCATATCTAGTCTGAGTCTCTCCCTCTTTCTCCGGCAGGATCGTATAACCATCCCCTCCGGACGGAAGCGTGATCTCATACTGGTTCGGAATTATATCCTCTTCCTTCACGTCCAAAATATAGTCCTTTTGAACACTCTTAAGCGTATAATTTCCGCTGATTGTTTTAAGTGTATCCACTGGTACATCTGACCGCTTATAATATTTGCCATCATATCCCATGGTCGCTTCATATACATATACAATAGCATTTGCCTTACTATATTTATCTCTTGCAGATAACACATAGGACAATCCTGCTCCTACAATGTCACCCTTCTCATTCAGATAGGTCTGTGCACGTTCTGTAATTGTAACTCTGTATTCCGTGATAGTGTTACTTCCGCCATAGTTTTCCCTACGCATCACTATCTCAAGATCCTGCTCTGTCATATCTTCTGCTTCCAATCGGACGTTAATAGATTTACTCTCTGCTTTCCAGTTATTCTCGTAACGCCTTACCGCAGATATCGTATATTCTGCTTCTTCTAATTTCTCAAACTGATAAGAACCATCTTTCGCGGACTTTATCGTCTTCGTATCCCCATTTCCATTTAAAGAAACCGTTACACCCTCTACCGGATTACCCTCTGGATCATGAACGGTTCCTGAGATCGTATAGGTTTCTACATTCTTTTCAAATATTGCTGTGTAAGTCTCGTTTACAAAAACTCCATTTGCTGCGACTGGATACAGTCCACTTATGGAATATTTTGGAATATTATTCTTGCTGTCAACCCACTTCACGAAATGCCAGCCAAGATCTGCTACTGGAAGAACGCCCTTTGGTGTTCCACTTACTGCCTTGATCGTCTCTGTCAACTCAGCAGAACCCGTCTCTGTTCCTATCCATTTTACCGTTCCATGTTCACTAGCTTTGTAGGTAAATGTAACCTCTGTTTCCTTTGTCGTAATCTCTACTGTATGATTTGCTTTAATGCCTGAGATCGTATAATTGCCATCCTCATCCGGCACCAATGCTTCACCATCTAAAGTCACACCTTCTAATATATATCCTGTATCCGGTGTCACTGTAAAGGTAGCATCTTCTCCCGTCTCGATGATAAGCTCCGTCACCTTCTTATTATCGACACCGATTGTTGCATGGCTTCCTTCTGCCAATTTGAATTCTAACGTATACAAATCATATGCCTTTGCATATACATCCGCATCTGAAGTTAATACCTTCGCAAAATCATATAATGTCGTAAATTCCGGATCTGCATACCAATCAAACGTATGAGTGGTATTATTCTTTCCGGTTACCGTCGGTGCCTGATCTTCGGTGACTGCATGGTTATAATTCGTATATCCGTATCCTGTAAGATCTTTACCACCGGTCGTATAATGGAAAGTCATCTGCATAACGGTCTTATCCGTTGCAGTCTTGCTTAAAGTAAGTTTTGGACATCCATCGCTGGTTATTGCCTGTTCCCATACAAACAACTGCGCCCCATCTTTCAGATCTTTATTGATACCATTCTGTAGTTTCCATGCAACTTTACCGGATGCAAAATCTTCCACTGTCATAGCTTCATTATCCGTAAAGGTTACTTTATGCCCTTTCAGATCCATGGAATATCCATACGCTTTTGTCTCACTGTCCCCTACATAATAACAGTCAGATATCACTACATCTCCATAATAAGATGATACGCAGCCTACAATCGGAGCTGCAAATGCATGCGGTTCATTATACTGGAAGCTGGTTGCAACATTTGTTGTCTTTATATTCGTAGAATAATTATAGCAGTCTCTTATCAGAGCATTCTCTACCCTTCCTGCAATACCTCCGGTATGAGAACCACCTTCAACATCTCCTATATTATAACAGCCGTAAATCGTTCCCTTACTGCCTATTACATCGGCAGCAATACCTCCGGCGCAACTGTCCGAAGCTGTAACAGCTCCTGTATTGTAACAATAATAGATTCCATAC
>JBNMIW010000066.1:0-8278 GCA_050873485.1 Lachnospiraceae bacterium
GTTGGAGTTTTTCCCGGAATACACTGTCAAGAGGGGTGAAAAGATGATTCAGCATATTACGATTCGGGATATGCCGACTATGACCGTACCATATAAATATAAGTCTAACCCATACACGAAGTATTTTACCAGCCCGGACTGGGTGAAGTTCTCTCTGGATGTATTGGGTGGAAAGGGTCAGATCGGTGCATTTCGCTATGCACCGCTGATCGGGCCGGACATTTTGACCGGCATTCTCTCAAAAGTTACTGGGCAATCCGTCCTCGATTTTGCAAAAGAGAATCTGTTTACTCCGCTCGGAATTGTCGTGGAGCAGAATATTACGTTCCATAACAAAGAAGAACAAATGGCCTTTTACAAAGCAACCGACATGAGCGCCTGGGTTGCCGATCCGAAAGGCATCAATACGGGCGGCTGGGGCCTCACTCTTTCGCCGATGGATATGGCAAAAATCGGTGAACTGATCCGAAATGGTGGCGTCTACGATGGAATACGCATCGTATCAGAGGAATAGGTGAGTGAGAGTACGTCCGAACAAAGCCGATGGGCAGAGCAGAATCTTCCCTATGGATACCTGTGGTGGGTCTTGGAGCAGGAGCACGGCTGCGCGGCTATGGGTGACGGCGGCAATATTATTTACATCAACCCAGATCGTAATATGGTCGTTGCAATCGCTTCCCGCTTCAAGCCCACAGCAAAGGATAGAATTGAATTTATTCGGCAGTATGTCGAACCAGCTTTTTGTGAGGAGTGTGCAAAATGAAAACATTAAATATTATTAGATCATTATAGTTCTGTGGCACTCGGCGTGATGCTTATTATGATGTTTCTGAGGTGCCGTTATGGAGCAGAATTGCGAGAAGGAAAGGGGTAATAGAATGAAATGGAAAAGAATTTGAAGCGACTTGGCGTATTTGGAATAATCAGTCTGATTTCTTACACAGCTATGGTGGTATTCTCCCCACTGGCATACCCGGGCTATGATTGGCTGAGTATGGCCGTTAGTGATTTATGCGCGGAAGGCGCGCCGTCCGAAGCATTGGCTTCACAGCTAAATGCTCTGTTTGAGCCATGCGCACTTGTATCTGTTATGGCTGTCTGTATAGGCATTACCGGCTGCAAAGTCAGACCACTCAAGCTGGGAATATACTGTTTTACTGCAATGGAATGGGTGTGCAATGTCGGATATGAAATGTTCCCATGGGTAAGCGGCGCTGCTGCAACGGAACCGCAAAATGTCATGCACTTTAGCGTTACTGTATTGATTGTTGTGCTTTCTCTTGCAGCTTTGATTTTAATTATCGTCGGTGCTAAAGGAAAGAACCTGACTGCACTCAGAATATGGACGATTATCTGCCTCGCTGCAATGCTCATCGGCCCTGCGGGTACTGCCTTGCTGCCAAAGACTGTGTTTGGACTGTTTGAACGTTTTGGTACCTTTTCAGCGGTTGTGTTTAATGCAGTTCTTGGTATTAGCCTGGTGAAAGGAACGCTTTACTTTCCGGCAATAGGAGAAATGAAATGAACCGAAAAATCGGAGCAATCAGCTCCATCGTCAATCTGCTTGCAGTGTTAGGCTTTTCAATAGCTATGCTATTTCGATTCAACTTTGGCAGCTACCTTTGTTCAATGTTCATTGCGTTCGGCTTTGTCCCGATGACGTGCTGTTTCCGATGCTGGGTATTTTTCAAGCAGACAGTCCAGCGTGGATTGGTGTAGCGGTATTAGAGTTCTGGTGTGCCTACTTCTGCCCGGTGGCAATTCTATCGTTTCTGTACTTTCAAAACAAGGAGAAACATGTAAATGAGGCTATATATTAAGTACCTCACACACTTTGTCCTCATTGCGGCTTTATTATTGCTAACCGCTTGTGGCAACGATTCACCTAAAATGGTGATAAAAATTATATGCAATATTTCAGCTATCCAGTCCGGAGACATTATGGTTTTTTAAAGATGAAAATAGCAGACCAAATGGTGCAAAATATGATGAGAAAACAGGAAGATTTTACCCGGTGCTGAACAGGAAAAGAGGAGGATGGAGAGATGAGGATTGGGGTGATTCAGGCTAGTTCACAGGCGGACAAAAACACGATCTTATATGAAACCGTTTTGAGAAATGCAAAGCAACATGAGGTAGTTAATTTTGGTTGCTTTCCTAATGAAAAAGAGATGTACTCCTATGTAGATATTTCGATAGAAATCGGGTTACTGATTGCAAGTGGAGCTATTGATTTTGCTGTTACAGGATGTTCATCGGGACAGGGAATGATGCTTGCCTGTAATAGTATTCCGGGTGTTTTGTGCGGATACACGCCAACGCCACAAGATGCATTTCTTTTTGGAAGGATTAATAACGGAAATGCAGTTTCTGTTCCATTAGGACTGAATTATGGATGGGCAGGAGAGATTAATCTGAATTATATTATGGAAGCACTATTTTCAACCCCATTTGGAACAGGGTATCCGCTGGAAGAAGCCGAAAGGAAAAGAAAAGATGCAGTGTTGCTAAAAAGGATGAAGCGTCATGCAAATGTGTCATTCCTGCCATTTTTACAAAGTCTTGATGAAGAGATGATCTGCCGGAATATAAGGCGGGATATTGTGACAGATTTTATTTTGAAAAAAGGTGAAAATGCAGAAATTGTGGAATATGTGAGGAAAGAGAGAAAATCGTAGAAATGAAAACAAACTTGGACGACACATACCATAATAGAAGCTTTGTTTTGCTTAGACGGTTTTAAATATGCGTCTGGTCATTGGTGAAGAAGCCAGCTAACGAGTAACAATGTATCCGCTTTTAAAGGAATGTCCGGGAACCAGCAAAGGGCGATTGGTTGGTGGTCTTATTTGGGGTGATTGGAGGTCTTCTGGTTGCAGGAGTTATCTGTAAATTAGAAATGCGTAGATAAGAATACAAAGGCTATTCCTTTCCTCTGTTTTTGTAGTATACTGATAAAGTTAGACGATTGATCAATGGATGGAGAGGAGATATGACAGGGATGAAATTGACGAAAGAAGAGAAACATAAGCAATGCCTGAAAGAGATCAAAGCAACATTACTGGTTGTATTGATCTGTTTCTTGTGGCATGTGCTTACTGCATTTTTATTAAATTCTACGGGATGGGTGATATTCCATATGCCGGCATGGTTTGTGGTTTCGGTATTTGGTACGGTCATTCTTGCAATTATTGGAGTCTTTGTGCTCCTCCGGTTTGTGTTTATAGATTTTTCTTATGATGAGGAGGACGAAGATGAATAAGAATCAGATTATCATTTTATCTATTTTTCTTGGCTATCTGTTATTCAATATGGTTGTAAGCTTTGTGTATAGCAAAAAGGAAGAAAAACAATTAAAGGGTTCCTCAGAGGAGAAGTATTTCATTGGTGGAAGAAATATGAACGGCATCGTTCTTGCTATGACGATCATGGCAACCTATACGTCTGCAAGTTCTTTTATCTCCGGACCAGGGGCAGCGGGACTTACTTATGGATATGCACAGGTGTGGATTGCAGCAATTCAGGTTCCGGTTACATTTCTTGTGCTTGGCGTATTGGGGAATAAGCTGGCACTTGTTTCCCGTAGAACAGGAGCATTTACTGTAGTCGGTTATTTTAAGGCGAGATATAAGAGTGATGCATTGGTAATCATTACAAGTCTTGGATTGATCGCATTCTTTGTTGCACAGATGATCAGTCAGTTTACGGGTGGGGCAACGTTGATTGCTTCGATTACCGGAATGGATCATGTGACGTCTCTTTTGATCTTTGGAACGGTTGTTATTCTATATACAGCGGTTGGTGGTTTTAGTGCAGTTGTAATCACAGACACGATTCAGGGAATTGTCATGTGTGTTGGAACATTTCTGTTTATATTGTTTGTATTGAAAGCGGGAGGAGGCTTAGCATCGATTGATGCAGGTCTTGCTGCTAATTTGCCGGATGTATATAATGATATTTTTTCCAAGTATACACCGGGTGGTCTGCTTAGTTATTGGATTTTAGTAGGTTTTGGAACATTAGGACTTCCACAGACTGCGGTGCGTGCGATGGGATTTAAGGATACGAAGAGTATGCATAAGGCCATGTGGATCGGTGTATTGACGTGTGGTTTTGTTATTATCGGAATGCATTTGGCTGGTGCATGGGCAGGTGCTTTGGTAGATACCGATAATCTGCCGACTTCGGATTATTTCATTCCATATATTGTGCAGAAAATCATGCCATCCGGTATTGCAGCCATATTCCTGGCAGCTCCAATGGCAGCGGTTATGTCTACTGCGGATTCTCTTTTGATTCTTGCAACGGCAGCAATTGTAAAGGATCTGTGGAAGAATTATGTGGTAAAGGATGATCCGGTGAAAAACGAAACATATGAAAAGCATGTAAAGACAGTAAGTACGATTGTTACCATGGTATTAGGAGCGATTGTTATTGTGCTGACGGTCAATCCGCCGGATATTATCTTCCTGCTTAACATGTTTGCATTTGGTGGTTTGGAATGTACGTTTTTCTGGCCGCTTGTGGGAGGACTTTTCTGGAAAAAAGGAACCGGATTGGCAGCGGTTTGCAGTAGTGTAAGTGCAATTGCAACCTATATTTTTGCAACATACTTTATCCATATTGCAGGATTGAATGCGGTTGTGTGGGGACTGTTAGTAGGTGGAATCCTGTATTTTGTAATCGGTGAGATAACGGGAAGAAAAGGATTGGATGCCGATATTTTAGATAAATGTTTCTGAGTCAGGGTCAATGCCTATAATACTTTGCGCATTATATAGAATAATGATTAAGATTACTTTGCGTACTATATAAACTATGATAAAGATAATTGAATGCACGCATATTAGATTTTAAGGAAAACTGTAAGAAGATTGTAAGATGCGTATGATAGAATGAACGTATCAACAGGAAAGGAAGAGATGGAATGAACATTTTATCAACGCGTGATCTTACAAAAATATATGGAAATGGAGATAATGAAGTACATGCATTATCCCATGTTTCCCTTGATATCGAAGAAGGCACATTTGTTTCTATTATTGGAAGTTCAGGAAGTGGCAAATCAACGCTTCTTAATCAGTTAGGTGGTCTTGACCGACCAACAAGCGGAGAGGTCATCGTAGATGGCAAATCCATCTTTGAAATGCGGGACGAGGAGCTTACCATTTTTCGGAGACGGAAGATCGGATTTGTATTTCAGAATTACAATTTGATGCCAATTCTGAATGTATATGAAAATATTGTACTTCCGATTGAATTAGACGGAGCAAAGATTGATGAGGCTTATGTGGAAAGAATCATGAATATGCTAAATCTTTCCGAAAAACGATATGCGATGCCGAATCAGTTGTCGGGTGGTCAGCAGCAAAGAGTCGCCATTGCAAGGGCATTAGCAGCAAAGCCTTCGATTATCTTAGCAGATGAGCCGACAGGTAATTTAGACAGTAAGACCAGTATGGATGTCATTGCACTATTGAAGCTGACCAGCAAGGAATTTGCACAAACCATCGTTATGATTACGCATAACGAAGAGATTGCTACCATTGCTGACCGGATGATACGAATTGAAGACGGAAAGATCGTTTCCTCTGAGACAAAAGGGGGAAATGCGGATGCTTAAGAACAATAATCAGACAGCAATCAATCGTATCTATCATCGGATGTTAAAGCAGAATCGGGTTCGTAATATAATCGTTATTCTTGCCATTGTATTGACGACCTTTATGTTTACGGCGGTATTTACGCTAGGTTTTTCTATGGCAAGGAATATAAATCAGATGCAGCTTCGCTTACAGGGAACGAAGGCATCGATCTCAATCGACCATCCGACAAAGGATCAGGTAAAGGAGATCGAGCAATGTCCTTCTCTTTGGGCAGCGGGAATTCAGATAGATGCCCAGACGGTTGCGAGTGAGAGTGGAGAATATCAATATCTGCTACAATATTATGATACGACAGAATTCGAGAAAAATTTGCAGCCAGCCATTACAGATTTGCAAGGGACATATCCGAAAAACGAGAAGGATATTATGTTAACCAAACAGACGCTTGACAATCTTGGCATTCAGACACCACAGGTTGGTCAGAAGATTGTATTCATGTTAGACGGAAAAGAGCAGTTGTTTCAATTATCCGGCTGGTATACCTGTTATAGTAAAGGCAATACAACGCTGGTGTCTAAGGCATATATGGATAAGTCGGGATTTACGATGCAGAAGAACGGGCGTGTCAGTATTTCCGCAAAAGAAGGGAAGCAGGAGAACTTAAGGGATGAATTAGAGGAACAGGTGACGTTACGAAAAGACCAAAAGATTGATACAAGTTATGATACGCAGTCAGAAAATGGTTCAAATCGTATGGTTATTGCAATCAGTATTGGAATGATTGCCATGATGATCGTGTTAAGCGGATATCTGTTGATCTATAATGTAATGTACATTTCTGTGACAAAGGATATTCGTTTCTATGGAATGTTAAAGACGATTGGTGCTACGATGCCGCAGATTCAACAGATTGTGAAGCGGCAGGCGAGATATCTTGCATGTATTGGTATTCCGATCGGAGTATTGCTTGGCACCGGAGTATCCTTTGGTGTTGTTCCGTTGGCAATGAATTTGTTATCTGTCGGTAGAGGATCGGAATTATCTTCTGCGATTAGTTTTAATCCGGGTATTTATCTGTTTTCTGTATTATTTGCATTTGTAACGGTATCCATCAGTGCAAGGAAGCCGGCAAAGTATGCGGGGAAGATATCTGCGATTGATGCAATGAAATATACGGGAAATGAAGTAAAAAACTGTTATAGAACGACGAGTGGCGGCAAGCTGCCTAAAATGGCATGGCGTAACGTATTCCGGGAGAAGAAGAGAAGTATTCTTGTATTTGCATCTATTTTTATGGGTTCCATCACCTTTTTATGTGTGAATACATTCATTGATTGTTTAAGTGCGGATAGCTATATAGCGCATTACCTGTATAATGATTATGTCTTATATGGAAGCGGTGATGAGCACGGGGCAGATCAGGGTGTGACCATGGCAGATATTGCAGAGAAGATGCGAGAGATAGATGGAATGGATAAGGTATATACCAATCGTAGTGCAGATGTCATGCTTCCGTTTGATGCGAAACTGTATGCTCCATTTCTGGAGGAACAGGAGAATCCTGCTGAACTTGCAACGTTCTATGAGACAACAAAAGAAAAGGAGGCACAGTATTCTGCTCCATTGATTTCCATTAATACGGAAATGGTGGAATTATATAACAAAACTGCCGCACAGAAGGTCGACATAGAAGCTTTCCAAAAGGGAGAAATCTGTCTGCTCGGATATCTCAATTCAGAGGATGCAACAAAGCGGATGCAAGGAAAGACAATTACACTTCGAAATGCTGATACTGGAAATGAGAGAAAGATTACCGTCGGTGCGGCATTACAGAATGGCGAGGGAATCACTGCGGGGTATTATTGGGTATTAGGCGGTGCTCCGGATGCTATTTTTGTCAGTGATCAGGTGATGGATTCGTTATTCCCGGATGCAGAGGTGGATTGTATTATTGCGAATGCGAAGAAAGGAAAAGAACCGGACGTTACTCCATCCGTAGAACAGATTGTGAAGGGCAATTCGATTATTAGTGGCAGTGAGATCCGTTCTGTAGCGGCGGCGGATTTTAAGAAATCCATGATGTCACTTGCGGTGATCGGTGGAGGTATTTCCCTGATCTTGATATTGATTGGAGTTGTCAATTATATCAATGTAATGATCACCGGTGTGTATACGAGAAAAATGGAACTTGCTGTTTTGGAAAGTGTCGGTATGACAAAGAGGCAGATACGCAGGATGCTGATGTATGAAGGTCTGGTTTATGGTATGATCAGCAGTGGGTTGATCCTGACATTGGGAAGTCTTATGATGTATGGAGCCGGAAAATTATGCATGCATATAGCAGATTATGCGATATTCCATTATCCATTTGAATTAGTGATCAGTATGGCTGTGGTATTATTTGTGGTATGTATTGCAGTACCGGCGATAGTATTTCGTCTGGTAAACAAAGAGACGGTTGTGGAACGGCTGCGAATGGCGGAATAGAATCGCAGCGGATTATAGGAGTTGGAAATGAGACGGATATTGATTGTGGAAGATGATGTAATTATATGCGGCGGAGTCAAGTTGTTCTTGGAGCAGCGGGGATATGAAGTGGAGACGGCATATTCCCGTAAAGAAGCCGATGCCTGTATGCAGCACGGATATGATCTGATCTTACTTGACCGTAA
>JBNMIW010000067.1:0-8216 GCA_050873485.1 Lachnospiraceae bacterium
GGATAACGTTCGTGCCTTTTGTGATAATGATTGCTTTTGGGTTTCGGGAGGTGGACTGGTCGGTCTGGATTCCGGACGGTGGAGTGTCTGTCTGGAAGATCCTGGGAAGTGGACTGCTGCTTCCGCTTGTGTTACCGGTAGAAAATTATCTGCGGTTAAAAAGGGTGTATAACGAAAAATCATCCATTGCAATATCGTACAGTGCGGTGCTGTCAATGATCGGATTGGCATGTGTATTGTCTATGCTGATTGCCGGAATCTATGGTATTCATGGGGCAGCGGGAGAAAAAATGGTGACGATCGCTATCATGCGGTATATCCGGCTTCCGTTAGGAATATTAGAACGATTTGATATTTTAATGATATGGTTCTTTATGACGGGATGTTTTGTTCTGATCTGTAATACATTATTTATGATCCGGCAGATGTATCGGGAAGCGTTTTCAAAAAAACATGTCTGGTGGATCATGGTGGCAGCATGTGTGATAGCCGGGATATTGGTATATTGTTTTCCCAAATATGAATACAGTCTTTGGATGTTCTTATGGTATGGTATATTGATCGATCTGCCACTTTCGTTCATTCTTCCTTTTGTGGAAGTTGGAATCAGAAAGCGAAAGAGCAGAAGAAAAGTGGATAAACAGAGAAGAGAGAGAAAAAAGGTTGCGGTGAGAATAAAGGAGAGAAGAAAAAGAAGAAAAGAGGAACTTCGAAAATTAAACACGGTTGAAAAAATGTGTATGTGGCTATTTATGGGAATGTTCTGTGTTGTAGTATTGACCGGTTGTGGTAAAGATATGAAGAATGTAGAGCAACGCGACTATGCAACGGTGTTGCTGGTGTCAAAGGAAGCGAATCGGGATTTATATCATATATATCTTGGGATTGCCAAAGAACGTAGAGTCGGTGAAAAAAGTCAGGTAGAGAGTGTTGTGGATTTTGAGGTGGCAACGCTTTCGGAATTAAAAGAAAAATATGAGGAACAGCGGGGAAAAAGTCTATCATTGATGCATATAAAAGTGCTCTTATGGGATATGGAAAACCTGAAAATGCAGGATGAATTTGCGGATTTTTTGTATGAGCTTGATCAGGACAATGAAGTGGCAAAGACAAGTCCGGTTCTCGGTATCACGGATTTAGGGGAGTTTGTATCATTTCTGGAGAAATCGGAAACGCCGGTTGGAACGTATATCAGTGATCTTGTACAGATGTTTGACCGGGGAAAAGCAAAAGTTCCGTGGCTGAAGGATTATCTAAAATATATCAGGGAGGGAGATCCGGTTTATGTGTGTCAGATAGAGAAAGCAGAACAGGGATGGAAAATCCGATATGTACACACAGACAAGGTACCATTTGCCCGCAATTGAATAAATTAGATAAGACAGGAAATACTCATGGATAAATAACAAATATAAGGAAGGGATTTATTATGAAAGTATTTCGGAATATGACGACGGCAATCTTATTAGGAATCATGGGTGGTCTGCTTGTGTCCACATGGTCGTATTATCATTCGCATAAAGAAGGTGGTGTTACGCAAACGCTTCTCGCGGTGGCAAATAGTTTCCATGAGGTATCCAAGGCATACGGCGGAGATGATAATTTGACTGCGGTTAATTATGGTTCGATTGATAATGCGGTACAGGAGGCATTTGAAAAAATTGAAAATGGAGAAGCGTCTTCCATAGAGCAGGCAGTGCTTGGCAGTCTTTTTTCTGATCAGGGGAAGGAGCAGGATGTATTGATGATGGACGGTGAGGACGGAAAGCTGAATGAGGGTGCTCCGTATTCTGGTATTTTGCGATTTCATGTGCGTGCAAACAGTGATTCGGATGAAGATCAGGCGTTGAAAATGGCGGTCAAGGAAGATGTGGTAACGATGTTAAAACCATTGCTTGAGGATTGTAAAAATGTCAGTGAAAGTAAATCGGTCATTGTGGCGAATTTACAAAACATTTATACAACAGCAGTCAATACGATCGTGGAACAGGGATATGATTATCCGGTAAAGGTGTATGTAACAGAAGAGGAATTTCCTGCAAAAACATACGGAGATCTGACATTTCCGGAAGGAACATATCAGGCGCTTCGGATTGACATTGGAAAGGCAGAAGGTCAGAACTGGTGGTGTGTGATGTTTCCTCCGTTATGTTTTGTGGATGAATCCATGGCTGTCGTGGATGCGGACGGAAAGGAAATCTTGAAAGAAAATCTGTCCAAAGAAGAGTATGAAGCATTGTTTGCAAATGGGAATGTAGAAGCAAAGAGTAAGGTGTTAGAGTGGATAAAAGAGTGGAAGAGATAAGTTTTGGTTAAGAAACAGACTTTCCCCAAATTTAACTTGTAATGAATGAAACAGTTGTTGTAAAATAGTACTGTTTGATGATACTAGAAGATGGAGCATAAGAAAGGATAATGCGTTCCGGCGAAGATCGGAACACTGGGAAGATGAGTATGAATATGCGTAAAACAAAAATTATATGTACATTAGGACCGGCAACAGAAGATGATCAGGTGCTGAGAGAGTTAATGATTCAGGGAATGAATGTTGCAAGATTTAACTTTTCTCATGGGGATCATGCACAGCATAAGAAGAATCTGGAAAGAGTGCAGAGAATCCGTGAAGAATTAGGACTTCCGATTGCCGCGTTATTAGATACAAAAGGACCGGAGATTCGTGTAAAGAATTTTAAGGATGGAAAAGTAGAATTAAAGAATGGTCAGGAATTCACGCTGACAACGAGAGAGATAGAAGGAGACGATACAATCGTATCGATCACATACAAGGATCTGGTAAATGATGTAAAGGTCGGAACCAGAATTTTGATCGATGATGGCTTGATCTCTATGCGTGTGGAGACAATTACGGAGACGGATATTATCTGTGTCGTAGAAAACGGTGGTCCGGTGTCAAACCATAAGGGAGTTAACGTACCAAATGTTGCACTTTCCATGCCTTATGTCAGTGAGAAGGATCGGGACGATATCATTTTTGGTATTGAGCAGGGCTTTGATTTTATTGCAGCTTCTTTTGTCAGAAGTGCGGATGACATTTTAGAGATCCGTGATATCTTAAGTCAGCATAATTGTAACTCGATCAATATTATTGCTAAAATCGAGAATATGCAGGGTGTAGACAATATTGATGAGATTATCCGGGTATCCGATGGCGTTATGATCGCTCGTGGTGATATGGGTGTTGAGATTCCGTTTGAGGAAGTGCCATCCATCCAGAAAATGATTATCAAGAAGGTATACAATGCAGAAAAAATCGTAATTACTGCAACGCAGATGTTGGATTCTATGATGAAGAATCCGAGACCGACAAGAGCAGAAGCAACGGACGTTGCAAATGCCATTTATGACGGAACTTCCGCAATCATGTTGTCCGGAGAAACGGCTGCCGGATTATATCCGGTGGAAGCGCTTAAGACGATGGTTCGAATTGCAGAGCGCACAGAGGCGGATATTGATCTTGTAAAACGGTTTAATAATAGAGAAAGTCTGGTTAATCCGGATATTACAAATGCGATCGCTCATGCGACCTGTACAACGGCAATGGATCTGAATGCATCCGCTATTGTTACAGTTACCAAATCCGGTAAAACCGCACGAATGATTTCGAAGTACCGTCCGTCCTGTCCGATCATTGGATGCAGTCCGTATGAGAATGTATGGAGACAGTTGAATCTTTCCTGGGGTGTTATTCCGTTAATGGTAGATGAGAAGACGAACACCGATGATCTGTTTGAGCATGCGATCCAGCAGGCAGAGAAGAAACATTATGTAAAACAGGGTGAGATTACGGTTATTACCGCAGGTGTTCCGTTGGGTGTATCCGGTACAACCAATCTGATCAAGGTTCATGTTGTCGGACATATCTTAGTAAAGGGACGCGGTGTCAATAACCGGAAGACAACGGCAAGTCTCTGTGTTGGAAAAGATGAGATGGAGATCATTGATAACTTCAAAGAAGGGGATATTATTGTATTGCCGGAGACAAGCAATGATATTATGGATGAACTGCGTCAGGCATCCGGTATTATCGTAGAGAATGAAGGTCACAATTCTCATGCGGGAATTGTGGGACTAAGTCTGGATATCCCGGTTATTTTGGGAGCTAAGAATGCGACGGATATATTAAAATCCGGTGCGGTTGTAACGGTAGATGCAGAGAAGGGAATTGTTTCTTCTGACATTTCAGATGTACAGTAACAATTTATAGATGGAATCAGAAAATCATTGTAACAGGCTTGTGTTATAATGATTTTCGTTTTATAATCAAGAGAATACGGCAGGATTTCGTGTAATAATATGAGACGGAATCCGAAGATGTGTCAGAAGGAGAGAACATATGTCAGAGATCACCAAACAAAAGATACCTTGTCCCAAATGCGGAAAATTAATCGATGTGGATGTATGGGATAGCATTGATATTCCTTATGAGATGGAGCAGAAAGAAAAGGTATTGAATAATACATTTTTTAAGCAGACTTGTCCGGAATGTCAGTTTTCATTCCCGCTTGCATACAAATGTTTATATAACGATATGGAACAAAAGTATCTGATCTGGTTAGCACCAAGGTTAGAAGAAGAGGAAAAGGCAGAGATTGCAGAATATAATGATAAGTTAAAGACGGATAACCGGTTAAGATTAGCACAGGGTGGTTATACATACCGGATTGTTCGGAATGATAATGAACTACGGGAAAAGGTTTTGATCTTCGATGAGGGATTGGATGACCGTTATATCGAGACCATGAAATTAGTATATGTTCCTGCATTTAAGAAGAATATCGCAAAAGACAGCAAGATCTTAGGATTGTATTTTGATAAGAAATCTTCCGGTGAGGGATATCAGTGGGTTCTGATCTTTGATAACAAACCGCCGGTGATTGCAGATATCAACATGGATATCTATGAAGATATGAAAGAGAAATTAAAAGATCTTGTGGAAGAAAAAACAGGCGAAGGATTTGTTCAGATCAGTGCACCATGGGCAATGGATATTATGACTTCAAGGATAGATGGAACAAAGCCTCAGGCACAATAGAGACAAAGATGAGTTGTATCCGATGGATACAGCTCATTTTTTTTGCTCATTTTGAGGGGGTGTCCAATTTATTGGACACTAATTGAAGTAGACTCTGCTTACAAGGTATGAAAGATACTTTTAAATGTATAGCTTAACACAATAAAAGCATTGCAATTTGAACATACTTGTAGCAATGACTTTTGCAGAAGGAGGAATGGTTATGACATATTGGAAGGCACGGGAGAAGAAGATCTCTATTTTTGAACAGACAATTTTATTATGTGAATCAAATCCTGTATTGTTGGATAAGGTGATGCATGCACGGAGGAATAGCGTATTGTATCATGTGCAGGAAGGGGTGGAAGGACAACGGAAGAGAGAACAAAGAGAGACAGAGATTGTAGTCACGAAACATCGTGCGTTGGAAGCGGCTCGTAATTGGAAGATGCAGTGTCCGGACAGCAGGGTAGGCGTACTTAACTTTGCGGCGCCGATGCATCCGGGAGGGGATGTTATTCGTGGAAGTGATACGCAGGAAGCAGGTATATGTCGTTGTTCTACCTTATATCCTTGTCTGCATACGGATCAGTGGATGCGGCAATATTATGGAGAGAACAAGAGAATGGTAGCGGCAGGGTATATGAATTCCTGCATCTATATACCGGATGTGATTGGGGTCCGACAAGATGCGGAGTTTCCTATTCTTCTGCCGGAACAGGAATGGTATGCATTTGATGTCATAAGCTGTGCAGCAAGGAATGTGGGTGTTTACAACAACGAGTCAGAGGGAGAATGCCGTGGAGTCCCGGGAGAGTGTGTGCAATTAGAGAGGCAGATTGAGATGATCTTACAGATCGCGGCACGGCAACGGATTGATATTCTTATTTTGGGTGCTTTTGGGTGTGGAAGAGCGGGGAATGAACCGGAGATGGTTGCCCGCACATTTAAAAAAGCCCTGAATGCACATTACCATACATTCAGAGCGGTTGAATTTGCAATATATTCTTCAAAAGAGAAGAATAGGAATTATGATATTTTCTCTGCTGTTTTATAGCGCATAGCAGCATGACGGGAGGCAGAGTTTTGAACTTTTTCAGGCTGCCCTGGTGATAATTTATTGCGTAACCGGTGCATAACGTAGAAGTAGGCAGGAACTAAGAAGAGATCTGCACACAACCATGCTACCGGACTGGCAATTGCAACACAGATATATCCGAATGCCGGAACTAAGAAGAATCCAACGATTCCCCGTGCAAACATTTCGCATACGCCTGCAAGAATTGCAAAGGTAGGGTATCCCAAGCCCTGAATCATGAACCGGACAACATTTACCAATGTAAGCAATGTATAGAATGCGGAGTTGCCGATTAAGAAGACGTATATGTAATGGATCAGTTGTGTTTCTTTTGCATCCACGAATAATAAAGCAAGTTTCTGTCCGAATACGACCATGAAGATCAATGCAAGTACGGAATATAAGAATCCTAGTTTGACACAGTCTTTTAATCCTTGATGGATACGGTCTAGTTCTCCGGCACCAACATTTTGTCCGCCGTAGGTTGCCATTGTGGACCCCATAGCATCGAATGGACAGCAGGCAAACATGCTGATCTTTGTTCCGGCTGCAACTGCTGCAACAATGGTTTCGCCCATGGAATTAACAGCGGTCTGTAAGATTACACTTCCGATTGCAGTGATGGAATACTGAAGTCCCATCGGAATCCCCATGCCGCATAGGCTGAGGGCGTGTTTGGGATGGAGCTTCCAGTCCTCTTTTGTAAAGCCAAGAGAACGGTATTTGTACACCATGTATATGAGACAGATAATACCGGATATGGTTTGTGCAGTTACAGTTGCCACTGCGGCACCGGCAACTCCCATCGGTTTTACCAGTATGATATCTAACACAATGTTTAACAACGAAGAGAACACCAGGAAGATAAGAGGTGTTACACTATCGCCGAGAGACCGCAGAATACCGGATGTCATATTATATAAGAAAGTTGCGGGGATGCCCATGAATATAATGAATATATATATGTAAGCATCTTCTAAGATGGATGCAGGTGTATCCATCCAGATTAAGATATTGCGGGTAAGCAGACCAATAATGACCGTTAAGACGGCGGCAAAGAAGATGGATACCCACATTCCGTTAGTAATATATCTTTTTAAGTTTGTCTGATCTTTGGCTCCGAATGCCTGGGCAACCGGAATTGCAAAGCCGTTACAGACACCAATACAGAAACCTAATATCATAAAATTGATTGAACCGGTGGAACCGACGGCAGCCAATGCATTGACACCCAACATTTGACCAACGATGATCGAATCCATCATATTATAAAATTGCTGAAATAGTAATCCAAGTAATAGAGGAAGACCGAATCCAAGGATCAGGTTCATAGGTTTTCCCTCTGTCAAATCTTTTGAACCGTTTGATGTTTTTAACTTAAGCATATAATAAGCCCTCCTTTCATTTATAGCATGATGAATATAACGCAAACGAGGGTGTTTTGATATAACATTCACAGATTAAAATATAACAATCCTGTATATTTGTTGAAAATGAAGAACTTCTATAAATATAGTGATTATTTGCGGAATTTTATCACTATTCTTATAAGAATTATATCAATATCGGTTGCATAATTCTTTAGATTTGGTATAGTCTAAATAGAAAGAAACAAATCGACATCCATTTTACTATGTGGCTGTTTATCAATATGTTATATAGAGACAGGAGGACATGAATATGGCAGTTATAAGTGTAACAGCAGATAATTTTGAACAGGAGGTATTGAAGGCAGAAGGAATTGTAATGGTTGATTTCTGGGCAGCATGGTGTGGTCCTTGTAAGATGCTTTCTCCGATTGTAGACCAGATTGCAGAGGAACATCCGGAGATCAAAGTATGTAAGGTGAACATTGATGAGGAGCCATCTCTTGCGATTGATTACAAGGTAATGTCAATTCCAACTTTGTTGGTATTCAAGAACGGCGAGAAGGTCAATATGAGTATCGGAGTGCAGTCGAAGTCTGATATTGAGGCAATGATTGCATAATGCCCATCTTACACAGCGTGAGTAAGACGGACGTGCGAAACAGTTAGGAGCGAAAAGCAGTTGTAAGATGATAACTAAATATCAACGCAGGCACACTCTCGTTACTCATCGCTCGCA
>JBNMIW010000068.1:0-8208 GCA_050873485.1 Lachnospiraceae bacterium
TGCTCCATGATGGATTTGCCTGTGATCGCCATTGTATCCATCTCAACATCATTCTTAGCTGCAAATTGAATCATTTCTGCTGCTTCTGCATCTGTAAGTCCCAAAGATGCTTTCAGTGCATTTGCCTGCTGCTTCTGTTCTGCTGTCAATTTATCAATCGGATTAACTGCCGGTGCTTCTGTTGTCGTTGTCTCGGTAGTTGCTTCCGTCTTAGAATCATCCAGTTTTGGCTCCTCTGTCTTTGTCTCTTCAGAATCATAACCTAATATATATGTCGAGAATTTCTTGGTGAACAATGTAATTACCGTTCCATTGTCCGAAACCTCAATGTACTCTCCGTCATGATTCTTCTTCTCCGTAATCCGGTCAATTGAAGTTATTCCATCACTATTTGTATGCGAACGATATACAACATAATTCTTCTTACCCTGATTATTCTTATCAATCGGGATCCGAACCATCACTGCCTGATCTAACTCTGTCAGTTTTGTTTCTGTCTTAGTCGACGCATCACCCTTAATGGTTGTAACTGTTTTCAGAACAGATAAATCTAAATTCATGCCAACTGTCTTATTATCTTCTGCCATCTTAGCTTTGATCTTTGCCGCTTCATCTGTTACTTCACTAACCTGTTTGGCGGTAAATGTTACATCAACATTACCACCTGATTTGGCAATACGCTGATCCTCTGCTGTAACTCCAGCTGTATTAGAAGATGCAGCACCACTCGGCACAAGCATATCTTCCAGACCACCTACTACAATATCCGGTGTACCGGCTTCTACAACGACCTCATTTGACAAGTCGCCTTCCGGCAGATTAAATTCTTTCGTCTGAACCTCATCATCTTCAACCTTCACTAAGAATGTATTGACTTTTCCATTCTCAGAAGGAATTACAACGTTATAATATCCATCTTTTAATCCGGTTACCTTATACTTTCCTTGTGTAACCTTTTGTTTTGCCTGTTTATTATTACCTTGTTGGAATGTAATGGTTGTATCAGCAACATTGGTCTTATCATTGCCCTTTGTAATATCACCTTTTACAGTCTTATCAGTATAAATGACCTGATCACCATCAATTGTCACTTTACCATTATTCTTAAGTCCTGCATTGATCTCGCTATTATTAATATTTCTGTTATTTACTACTTTTCCATTCAGGATCGTGTCGTTAACAATACCATTGTTCTCTAAAGAACCATTTATTTTAGAATTCTTTAGCTTTCCATTGTTTACGACATTTGCATCCACGGTACTATCGGTACTACCCTCTACAGTACCATTATTTGTCACCGTACCGGCTCCATCAATCTTTGATTCATTCTTTACTGTTCCATTATTGATCAATTGCGCATCCTTAGAAACAGATACCGTTACATCTTCCGGAACAGTTACCGTAACCTTATCATCTACTGTTACCGTTACATCCTCTGGAATAGTCATATTATTCTCGATCGTATAATCTTTCCATATATGAATATCCCTTACTCCGGATGCAATTGCTTCTTCTAATGTACCATATGTATCCTGACCGTCTTCCGTCTTCCATGTTGCTTCAAATATTGATTTTGGCGACCATTTTGCATAAAGTGTTACATCCTCTGTTACGACATCCTTTTTGAAATTCCAAGGTGTCTCGAATGCGGCATCTCGATACCAGCCCTTCAATGTATATGTCTCATCAGAAGGATTTGCCGGTTTTGTTACGAACTTACCATATGCCACCGTCTGCGGCTGAGGTGCGATTCCATGGCCATTTGCATTATATGTAACGGTATATGTTATCTCGTTGCCATCTGCATCCTTGACTGAAGCATCCGGATTACTCGTATCAATCTTTGCATCCGGAGCACTTGTAATTCCTTCTAAGCTACCATTATTGGTTAAGGCTCCTCCTATATTACTATTAGAAATTGTTCCGTTATTGGTTGTCTCACCCGTCACGGTTCCTGCTGTAATGGTACCACCCTGTTCATTGGTTGTCTTTCCTGCTACCGTACTCTGATCAATGTCTCCACTATTTGTAGTTTCACCATCCAATTGACTCTTGGTAATACTTCCGGTATTAGTTGTTGTCCCGGATATCTTTGTGTTATCAACCGTTCCCGTATTATTTAGGCTTCCTGTAACCGTAGTGTTACTATTCTCTCCTCCGAGCGTACCTGCATTATCTACGTTACCGGTAATATCTGTTCCAACAATAGTTGCACCCGCTTCATTCGTAATCTTCGGCTGTTTTTCTGATGTATCTCCGGCAATAGTGCCTCCGGTGATCACACCGCCCTGCTTATTCGTAACATTTCCTATAATGTCTGTTTCTTTAATATCTCCACTGTTAGTTACATTACCGCCAATGGCTGCTCCCTGAATGGTTGCTCCAGACTTATTCTCAACATTACCGATAATCTGAGGTGTTACGTTTGCTTGATCTGCTTTAATTGTTCCCTGATTTATTAAATTACCTAATACATTTAGTTTGCCGTTATCTACAACTGTTACTGTAACATCTTTATCTACCGTAACTGTAACGCCTTCCGGAATTGTAATATCCTCTGAAATGTTACTTGTGTTCTGAATATGAATATCTGTTCCTCCAGCCTCACTCGCTTCTTTCAATGTTCCGTAATTGCGCTTTCCATCCTTGCTTGTCCAATAAGCATCACAATCTTCGTTCCTTATCCATTTCGCATATAATGTAATGTCAGCAATCACCGTATCTTTTGCAAAATTCCACTGTTTTGTAAAAGCCTGATCCCGATACCATCCAACAAATACATAATCTGCATCTTTCAAGCGTTCCGGTTCTTTCACTTTCCGTCCACATACAATATTCTGTTCTTCCGGTGTCTGAGCGCCATGATTCTGTATATCAAATTGCACGTTATAACTTATTACATCTAATTTACCGTCAACAATCCGACCATTATCCTTATTTTCAACAGTGCCTTTTACATCTGACTTATTAATGATTCCCTCATTCTGTACCCGACTGGATTCATCCAATGTACATTTAGTAATTGTTGCATCTGCTTTGTTCAATACCTCACCAGACAAGGTAGCATTTGTAATGTCACCATCTTTTTCATTCGTTACCGGTCCTTCAATCACACCGCCGTGAATATCCTTGTTGTTCACAAGATTACCGTTACCGGCTACTCTACCAGAATCATTATTAAGGGTTCCGTTATTCGTAATCTGACCATTATTCTGAATGGTTCCTTCATTTAAAATGGTTCCTTCATTGTTTAATGTACCATTTACCGTAACATTTACATTATCCGGTATCGTAACTCTGATACCTTCCTCTATCGTTACATTCACGCCCTCCGGAATGGTCACTCCGTCGGATAATTGCATTTTCTTTATGATCTTAACTTCATCACTACCGGAACTTAATGCATCATTCAGGCTTCCGTAAGTTAAATCATCCCCGTCTACCCAACATGCCTCATAATCCGTTATCGACGTAATCTTGGCATATAAGTTTTGATCAGCCGTAACCTTATTCCTATCAAATCTCCATAAGGTCGTGTACTCGCTATCTACATACCAGCCGGAGAATGCCTTTCCTTCTTCTATCTCCGGACGTTCCGGCTTAGAAATCTTTGCTGCACGTTTTACAGGAACAGTTGCGCTTACTGTACCATTTATATAATATGTTACATTATATGTCACTTCTGTCTCTGTTCCCGATGTATTATTCTTATAGGTACCATTATTATCGAACGTATCATCATTAATGTCCGTATTACTGATTATACCACTTGTATTATTTGTAACATTACCATCCACTTTACCACCGGCGACATTACCGCTATTTGTTAAATCACCTGTAACGTTGGTATTGGTAATTGTTCCATTCTCGCCATTTGTGAGATTACCATCCACTTTGCCGTCGGTAACATTTCCATTATTGGTTAAATCACCTGTAACATGCGTTCCTGTAACGTTTCCGTCATTTTCCAGATCGCCATTAATGGTTGTATTGCCGAGTTTAGCACCGCTTTCGTTCTTAACATCACCTGTAACCTGAACATCATCAATCTCACCCGGTGCCTTGTTTGTAATTGGTGCGTTAATGGTTGGAGGATTGTCGGCTTTCGGATTCTGTGCTCCGATTGTTCCCTGGTTCTCAATTCCGCCCGGAACATCTAACGTAACGCCATCTCCTAATGTAATCTTACCATTTGGTGAGTCTACCACTAATCCAACACCATCCGGAAGCTTCTTGCTATCCGTAATCTCTACTTCTTTTTGAATATGAACATCTTCGACATTCTCATTGTCCTGAATATCATCCAGCACTTGATCTAATGTTCCATAATGCTTCTTGCCATCTTTGTCCGTCCAGTATGCATCGTATGATGAAAACTCTTTCCACTTTGCATAGATTGTAATATTTTCACTTATTCCTGTTGTATGTTCTGTTGCCGGTTTTGTACAGTTCTTATCCATATACCAACCTTCAAACTCGGCAACATTTTCAATATTATTGATCATTGGTAACTTAATAGTGGATAGTTTATTTCCCCAAGGAATATTTATTTTCTCCGGGTTTGCAACATCATCTGCTACCTCTGATGTCAATCCATTCTTTGCATCAAATGTAATAGTACGATTGATCACCTTACCAGCCTTTGTGACAACCTTTCCCTCTCCTTCATTCGTAATATTCTTAGAAGAAGTTGTTGGGGCCTCAATCCGTCCTTTATTCGTTACGGAATTACCTAATGTTGTATGATCTAATGTTCCATTATTCTCTACTACCGTATTGATCGTACCATTTGTTACACTTCCGTTATTAGCAAAGGTTCCCTTTCCATCTATGATGGCTTTCTGATCATTAAAAATGTCGCCCTCATTTGTAAATGTTACCCCTTCCAATATCGTCAGGGTTGCTCCACCGCTGATCTCCAATGTATAGCCTTCCGGAACAGTAACATCCGAATCTACAATCGTATTACCTGCTACATAAACCGTTTCCTGATTCTTATTGATTTCCGAATTAAATGCATCCTCAAACGAGCAATACTGTTTATCACCATTTTCATCATAGAAATACACATCCGGTGCAATAATTAATTTTGCAACATTGCTGACCGCCTTTTCATAATTTGTGTCTGCACTGCGAACAGCCTTTACATAATAGACACCTTTCTGTGTTGGTGCACTACCTTCCGGGTTTGCACCATTGTCAGCGGTTGTCAACTTCGTACATTCTTTGTCCGTATAATATGTATAAATTACTTCTCCATCAGTTAATTCTTCATCATTTGCACCCTTTACAACGGCTGCATCAATGGTTCCCTGACCTGCTTCTAAATATGTCTTGTTCTTTAAGATAACCGTTGGAGTTGCCTTTTTAATTGTAAGTGTCTTACTTCCACGCTCTACCTTATAATTTTGTGCCGCAATTTTATACCAAATCGTATATCTACCTGCATTCGTATAAGATAAATCGGTAGATGTAATATTGTTTTTATCTGTTCCAAATGTTACATCTACACCATCTTCCGGAACTGTAACATCAACGGCAATATTATGCGGCTGACTATCGTATGTAACCTCTACATCTTCTGCCGTGTAGGTTAATGGCATTTTCCAAATTGCATATAATGTAGTATTCTCAGAAAATTCCACTTCCTGTCCAGGTTGGTATTCTGCCTCTACTGCATCAGGATCCGTTGACCAGCCGATAAATTCATACTTATCTGTTGTCTTCTTTGTTGGAACCTCTTTACTTAATGTATATTTTTCTTTCCAGACTACATTCATTACCTCTTCCGGTACTGTTACTTCGACGTCACCATAGTTACCTACATATGTTAAAGTAAGTGGCGGATGTGCCGGAGTAGTAATCTCGTGACGATCTGACTTTTCATTTTCTTCTGTTTTTGCCACAAGATAATAAGTTGTCTTTTGTTTCAGATTAGAAAATGTAATTGTTTTGGAATCATCACATGATGTCCATTCTGTAAGCTCATTACCTTCTTCATCCTGAAGTTGATACTGATAGTCTGTCTTTACATTCTTTAATACAATCTGATTCCATTCCGTTTCAACGGAGATTTTGTCTTTACTTTCCTCTGAACCCGTTGTATCTCCAGGAGTCATTGGGTCAATATTCGTTGTGACATCCTTTTCTTCTGTCTTATCGCTATCGGGTTCTTTTCCCGTCTCAAAATACTCTTTTGCAACTGTTTTTACTACATATTTCTTATTTGCTTCCAGTTCTTTAAATGTAATCGTATTGTCCTTTACCAAGGTCTCATCGGCACCTGAGATCCATCCAGACACATTCTTATCATCACACCATAAACTATAGTAAAAATTAGGATCAACATCCTCAATTGTAATAGTTTGTGCCGTCACAGCTACCTGGGCTGCACTTTTGATGATATCATCTAAAGAAGTGGCAACATTCGGATCCAGACTTGTATAATACTCTAAATTTGCCTTCTGCTTAGAAGACACATTCCCTACTTTAAACGATATTGCAATTCCGACATCATTTAAAACATAACCGTTTAAATTACCCGCCGCAACATCTTCTGCTGTCAGTCGAAGCGTTTTATCTGTAGCCTTATGAGCTTCATTTCCGGATATCGTCGGCCATAAATCTGTTGCATTATATAAATCTGCATTTGGTGCTAAATTACCCAACACGGCGGCAACTGCCCGATTATCAAACGCTAAGAAGAACAATCCCGATAATGTTTTTCCTCCACGTCCAACAACCATTGCCATATTATCAGCAGAACCTGCTTTCTTTGCATCCGGCTGGCATATTACTTTATTATATGTATCATAAGCACCATTCTTGGACGCATCCTGATCCGGATCAAAGCTTCGTGAAAACCGGACATCTGAGATCTGCTTTCCACTGTTATTCGTTACATACACTTCTGTTTTATAAAATTTATCATCCACACCAAATGACACTACAATTTGAAATGTTACATTATCTAGCGTAGTGGCTGTTGTAATTGCTTTTAACTGACCTTTTTTAATATCTGATGCATCTACAGTTACCGGTGCACTTTTATATTCCGAATCTGCTGTTGATTTATTCACTCTATCATCACCAACAAATATTCTATTTACTCCATTAATTACATAGCCAAACTGCCATCTTTCCTCCTCCGATCCCGGAAGAAAGAAATCACCGGTTTTGCTTTCCTCACCAACATTCCATCCATCTCCGTCTGATACCAATCCTAATAAATTGCTTACCGCTTTATCCGGATGAAACTTACTATCCGTAGGGGCTGTTGAAGTTCCAAACGAGCCATGTTTACTCACTCCTACTTCAATATAATTACCGCCTAAAAACACATCGCCGCTTGCGTTTTTTTCACTGTGTGCTCCCGGCAAGCTTCCCGCTGCTGATACCGACATTCTATTACCTGCTATAAAACTAATCATTATAACGAGTGTCGATAACCACATTTTCACTCTTCTCTTTCGTCTTTCTCTTTGCATAATTTTCCTCCATGTTATTTGTATTGTGATAGCCACTCTTTATCCATATACATTCTGGCTATATCTTAGATTTGCCATCTCATCCCTGACCAGTTCCGGTGTAAGATCTCCAGTCACATAGCCGCTTACCCGAAGCCGCATCAATTCCTGAGCAAAACGATATTCCTTTGCAACAGCGATCACATTCATCTTAGGAGACATCTTAGCAAATTTCTTCACTAGAAAATATCCCTTTCCATCTTCCTGTTCCATGCTGATAAATGCAACTTCCGGTTGCTCCTTCTGCGCAGTCTCAAGCACATCAACCGTCTGGCTGAACACAAATATGTCTGCATTCGGCTCTACAGACCGTATCGCTTCTGCCATCTTCTGCCGCCTTCTCCTGTCTTCTTCAAAAACAATTATTTTCAGTCTGCTCACCTCCTAAGTATAAGCATATGCCATAAGTATACACATTCTAACGTTGCCAAAATGTTGCCTTATTTGAAAATTATGCTCTATAAAACAAACATTCCTATAAAGACAAAAAGCGATTGCACCACACATACCACAGGTACGCATAGGCAATCGCTTATTTCATTTATTCTATTAGTAGCCCTTATTTCATCTTATCCCGCAACAATACATTTTGCACTTCTCCCCAGCTATATTGAGACATATATTCACCGTTATACGCACGCACACCTTCCGGTTTGTTGTCCAGATAGTCATAATAATCACA
>JBNMIW010000069.1:0-8123 GCA_050873485.1 Lachnospiraceae bacterium
GAACATCTCTGTTCCAAATGTGATCATTATGCAGAACACTGGGCGTCGGTAGCAGATAAGCTTTGGGAGGAAAACAGCAGAAAATATAATGATACTCATTATCAAAATGAAGATTAATGTAAAAAATCTATAAACAGTGTTCTATGCACAAAGAGGAGTTCTGTCTTACTAACAGTACTCCTCTTTACATACAATTACATTGCTTTGCTTTATCTATTTTAATGATCAAAGGCTATATATTTCCCTGATCCGGCAAATACTTTACAAAGTGTTTCGTAAAATTCAACTAGATTATATGACGCATCCTCCTCCAGCCAATCCAGCAAGCTGCCTACAAATACACATTTATAACATTTGATAAAAATTTCTATTTGTTCTTTTGAAATCTGCTCATACTCTCCAATTTTGTTTATATAATTATAAATAATATCATAGCCCATCTTGCTCAATCGAGATAGAAAAACATCCTTCTGAACAGAACGAAACAAATGTAAAAAAGCCATTTTTCTTTTCATACATTCTTGTGCCATATAAGTCAAGCAATCCTCTGGTGATGAAATAGTCGCATATTGTCGAATCACCTCATCCATCCAATCTTCAATCGAATCTATCATTAACGTAGGGATATCCTGAAAATGATAATAAAATGTATTACGATTCACTTGACACCGATCTACGATATCCTGCACCGTAATCTTATTGTATGGTTTTTCCTCTAGTATCTCCCAAAAAGTATCTTTAATTATCTTCTTTGTCTGTATCATTTTCTCCTCCAGATTAAGAATTACATCTACTACCTATTATAACTTCTATAAATTGAATCATCTTGTATAATACACTACTTTTCCACTTTCTTCGCATAGATCAGCAGTCCCAAAAACATCCAAAGATTTCCGATTGCGATCCATGCACAATCAATCGCATTCACAACTGCCAGATTACCAAATACATTTACAATCTTTGCTGCTAACATACCAACCGGAAGCGAAAAGATCCAGCACCACTTCGGGTATGGTGTCTTTTCCTTTACAAATGCAGAAATCTGTGTGATTACTAATATTGCAAAAAATATCCAGAACAATATAAGTCCCGGCATCAAAAAGTGTCGTGCCACTGCATCTACCAGACGACCTGCACCATTTTGATTCAGATACACAATCATACACACAATAACATGAAAGCCAAACGGACAAAACATAATGTATCCTAAGATTCCGGATCTATAATGATGTGCATGCTTTGGTGATTGTTCTGCCATCAACCGATAAATACCAAAATAACTTAATCCCTCTAATACGATGCTCAACATTCCCATAATTGCAGCAACATAGATGGCATGATTGCCAAGCTGTCCATATGCTGAAAACATTCGCTCCATACCTGATAATGTCTGATCCTGTACACCCCAACCTAGCAGAATATCTGCGATCAGATGGAACACAGAAACAACCACTCCAATACCAAGAAGTTTTCGAATCCGCTGCCAGTCCAACTGACTCTCAATTCCAATCGGGTTAAATTCATTCTGTTTCATGGTTATATCTCCTCTCCCTTTATCTCTTTGCACCATTTACCTTGTTGTGTTTTTATAACAACATCCCCCTCATCAATCTGATGTTCATAAAGGTACGCATCTGCAACCTCAACGGTTATCTGCACACCCTCTTCGTCCTGAAGAATTACCTGATCCATCCGAACGGAACCATCCGGCAATCCCTCACAGCCAAAATCCGGCTCTATGATGTGTATTACTTTATACTGCTTCATAACAATCCCTCCCAATTACAGTTCTCAGATTTTCCTCATTATATCATTTTCCGTATTGTAATTGCAATTTCTTATTAGCTGTGCAATATAATCTAAATAATCGTACTTCCTTATATGAAAAAACTCCGGATTATAAATGATAACATCTATAATCCAGAGCTTACTCTTACATTATTTCTGCAATTGTGCCAGCTTAGCTTCCAACTCTGCAATTCTCGCTTTCTGGTCTGCCAACTGCGTTTTCTGATCTGCCAGCTGTGATTCTCTGTCAGCCAGCTGTTCTTCCAAGTTATGGATCTTCTTACGAATTCCCTTCTCCCGGTTGCGAAGTGTCTCTTCTGCATCATACTGAAGCTGTATCGCATCATCTGACATTAACGTATTCATCCGGTTAATCACAGGTTCAAATTCCTTATACTGTTGTGCAATACTCATAAGATCACCTCTCGTCTTTGCTTGAAACAGGCGAGCCCAGACATCCCGTTCATTGTCCTGATCCTCCTGTGTTGCAAGTTCTATATGAGTTAAGTCTAACACATAGAGCTGGAATTTACTAGTGTATTCATTATGATTTTTCACATTCAAAAGACGGTAAGATGCAAAAAATTCCGGATACTCTTCAAACAAAGTAAAGTCCAAAATCCCAATATGAACTGCTGCTTTCGTATCGATATAATCATCCCCACGATTCAGGTTATCATACGAACGGCACAGATATCCTACGGAACGTTCCGGCCAGTTACCGTAATTGATCAACTGCAATTCGATGTTGACATATGTATCATCATTGAGTAGCAATGCCACATCTAATATAAATCCCTTCCTCTCAATCGCCTGCCCTACCTGAATCGGATTTCTTATCATAATTTCTTTGATATCAGTTTGCTTATATCCAAGCAAAGAACTGACTAACATTTTCAAAGCATATTCCGAATCATTCATCAATGCAATAAACAGATAATTGTTCTTCAGCGTATATCCTATCAGCTCATCCTTATTGATCTCGTTGCTATCTGAACTTGTTTTTTCTGTTTTCTGTATCTTGCATCCCATTATCTCTTTGGTCTCTTCCAAACAATCCTCCTTCATTCTCTGCCGCAGAAATTTATAATATCACTCGAATGTAGGAGTACCATAACACGCATTACTCCTGCTGTCTATTGCATTTAGGAAACGTTCACAAAATTTTAAACCTTATGTATATAAGTACATAACTTTATGATTAAATGATCATAATTATGACTAAAAAGTCATAAATTGCACAATATTTTCATAAGTTTGACCAGAAAAGTCATAATTACAAATGCCGATTACAATTCATGCACAATCAATCCCATTGACAATTGTCAGGGGAATCATCTATAATCCCCTGACACATCCAGATACTCCCGTTTGCCACAAATATAATCATCATATGCAAGCTCTGGATCTTTGCCCCGAAACACTGTACAGATTCCGCACATATCACAATCTGCAATGCACGGAAATGTATTCTTGATATATTGTCTCCGTTCCTCTTCTGTTGAGGATGCTATCTCTGGTGGTCTCATCCTATCCTTTACCTCACTAATCCCTGATTCTGCCGGTACTCTTCGTTAATCTCGCGTAACTCTTTCTCACCATTGATATATGGCTCGTAAAATGTATCCACAGAACCGCCACCTAAATTGTCACAACCATTACAAAAATCACAGGCTCCACCGCATTGATTCAAGCCTTCCTGCACAATCCGAATCCGTTCTTCCTTTGTAGTGTCTTTAATCAATATACTCTTCATGTCTAACACCTCTCATCCATCCATTTTTTATATGTCTCCACTGCCTGGAAAGCAAGCACGCCAGTACATCGGATATTCCTAACCTTTATTATAAGCATTTTTAATATAATTACAATTCATTTGTACAGCAAAAGACCGAAGCCACATGTGACTCCGGTCTTTCCTCTCGCTATGCATACCACTACATGAAACATGGTACATCTATTGCACTGGCACCCTGCCAGATTGCAATTATTATAATTGTTCTTTGATCTGATTATAAATGCCTTCTGCATCCAGACCATACTTGTGAAGCAGATCCTTTGCCGGACCGGATTCACCAAAGGTATCACGGATACCGATTCGGTTCATCTTTGTTGGGCACTGTTCAATCAACACCTCTGCAACTGCACTTCCCAGACCACCGATGATCGAATGTTCTTCTACTGTGAAGATTCTTCCGGTCTTCTTGGCAGCCGCAACAATGATCTCTTCATCAATCGGTTTGATCGTATGGATGTTGATCACCTGTGCCTCGATTCCATCTGTCGCCAATAACTTTGCAGCTTCCATACTCTCCGAAACACAAAGTCCGGTTGCAATGATCGTAATGTCTTTGCCATCCCGTAATTCTACACCTTTGCCTAATTCAAAATGATACGTCTCTTCGTCATTTAATACCGGAACGGCTAACCGTCCAAAACGAAGGTAACATGGTCCATTATAGTCAAATGCCGCTTTGACCGCTGCTCTTGCCTCTACATCATCACAAGGGTTAATGACTGTCATGCCGGGAATTGCACGCATTAAAGCAATATCCTCATTACACTGATGCGTTGCTCCATCCTCACCGACCGAGATTCCGGCATGTGTTGCACCAATCTTCACATTCAGATGTGGATATCCAATTGAATTACGGATCTGTTCAAACGCACGTCCCGCTGCAAACATGGCAAAGGAACTCATAAATGGTACATATCCGGCAGTAGACATACCCGCTGCAATACCTGCCATATTGCACTCTGCAATTCCACAGTCAATATGACGATCCGGAAATGCCTTCTTAAAGATTCCTGTCTTGGTTGCGGCAGCTAAATCAGCATCTAATACAACAAGATTGTCATGCTCTTTGCCTAATTCCACTAAAGCATTACCATAACTGTCTCTGGTTGCGATCTTATCTCCTAACATAGTGCCTCACCTGCCTTTTCTAACTCCTGCATTGCCTGCTCGTACTCTTCATCATTTGGTGCTTTTCCATGCCAGCCAACCTGATCCTCCATAAAGGATACGCCTTTGCCTTTTACGGTATGTGCCACAATTGCTGTTGGCATTCCCTTAGTTGCTTTCGCCTCTTCAAATGCCTGATGAATCTCATCAAAGTCATTGCCGTTGATCTCAATGACATGGAAATTAAATGCTTTGAACTTATCTACGATCGGATATGGCGAACATACCTCTGCCACGCTTCCATCGATCTGCAGATTATTATTATCTACGATCACTAACAGATTGTCTAACTTTCTTGCTCCGGCAAACATCGCTGCTTCCCAGATCTGTCCTTCCTGAATCTCACCATCTCCGCAAAGACAATAGGTACGGTAATCCTTTCCTTTCATCTTCGCTGCAAGTGCCATTCCAACTGCGGCAGAAAGTCCCTGTCCTAATGAACCGGAAGACATATCCACGCCCGGAATGTGTTTCATGTCCGGATGTCCCTGTAAAATGGAACCGATGTGTCGTAACGTCTTCAACTGCTCAACCGGAAAATATCCACGTTCTGCTAAAGCCGAATATAAGCCCGGTGCCGTATGTCCCTTTGAAAGAACAAAACGATCTCTGTCCTCCCACTTTGGATTTGCAGGATCGATCTGCATTTCCTCAAAATATAAATAGGTAAATATATCCGCTGCGGATAACGATCCACCCGGATGACCAGCTTTTGCACTGTGTACGGCTGTCACAATATCCTTGCGAACCTCTACCGCTTTCTTCTGAAGTTCTAACTTATTCATACAAAAACCCTTTCCTTTTCATCTCAGATTTTTCTATTGAATATTTGCACCCGGATAACATTCCGTTATCCGGGCACTTATTCCTTTTACTTTCCGAAAACTGCTTCGTAATCTGCTTTGAATTTCTCAATACCCTGATCGGTCAATGGATGCTTTGTCATCTGCTCAATTACCTTGTAAGGAACTGTTGCGATGTCTGCACCAGCCAATGCACAATCAATTACATGGATTGGATTACGAACCGAAGCACAAATGATCTCGGTATCCAAATCATAATTATCAAAGATCTGTACGATCTCCTCGATCAAAGTAACACCCATAGAACTGATATCATCCAATCTTCCTAAGAATGGAGACACATAGGTAGCACCTGCTCTGGCAGCCAAAAGCGCCTGTGCCGGAGTGAAGATCAAGGTTACATTCGTCTTGATTCCCTCAGCAGATAATACCTTAACTGCTTTCAAACCTTCTACCGTCATTGGAATCTTAACCACCATGTTTGGATGAATAGCCGCAATCTCTCTTCCCTCTGCGATCATTCCCTCTGCATCTGTTGTAGTCGCTTTCACTTCACCACTGATCGGACCGTCTACGATCGTTGTAATCTCCTTGATTACCTCAGTGAAATCTCTGCCCTCTTTTGCGATGAGGGATGGGTTGGTGGTAACACCACAGATTACACCCATATCATTTGCTTTCTTAATATCCTCTACATTTGCTGTGTCAATAAAAAACTTCATAATATCTACCTCATCTTTCTTCTATGATTACATTGTCTGCAATGCTTCTTCTACTTCTTTGCGATACGGAATGGATGGTACTGCACCCTGTCTGGTTACTGCAATGGAAGATGCCTTTGCACTCATCTTAAGGATGTCCTCAATCGGCATACCCTCTACCAATCCGGCTAAGAAATATCCGGTAAAGGTATCTCCTGCCGCTGTCGTATCGACTGCCTGTACCTTGAAGATCGGCTGATGGTAAGTCTTACCGGCTTCTGCATATACTGCACCGTCTGAACCGAGCGTTAATACGATCTTCGCATTTGGAAAACGCTTGCACATATCGGCAAGAATCTCATCCGGAGCAGACAAACCTGTGATCTGTCCACCCTCAATCTCATTTAATAAGAAAATGCTGATCTTGCTCATATCAACTGCATCTAACTTGCTGTCAAACGGAGATGGATTCAATGCAATCTGCATTCCTTTCTCGTAAGCCTTGTCAACCATATAAGCAACATTGTTGACTTCATTCTGTAAGAGAAGAATATCTCCCTTCTCAAAGTCTGTCAACACCTCGTCAATATAACTCTCGGTCAACATCTGATTTGCTCCACCAAATAACAGAATACAATTCTGGGCGTCCTTATCAATCTGGATGATCGTATGTCCGGTCTTACCCGGAACTTTACGAATGTATTCATCCTTTACTCCATATTCTTTGCAGGCATCTAAGAATGGCTGTCCGTCTTCGCCGATCATACCACCATGATATACCTCTACGCCTGCTTTTGCCAAAGCAATCGACTGATTCATTCCCTTACCGCCAAGGAAAATGTTCATACCTCCACTGCTGATCGTCTCGCCAGGCTGTACAATATGATCGACCTGATACACATAATCTAAGTTCATGGAACCGATATTCAGTACCTTCATATCTCTGCCTCCTATTCGTCTACGTTATCCTTTGTGATCAAAGTAACCTCAACCGGAATTTCTTTCGGAATAGTCTCTCCTTTGATTAATTTTATTGCATTCTCTACTGCTGTAGAACCAATCAGATCCGGCTGCTGTGCAATCGTTGCACCCATTCTGCCTCGCGGATTGCTTCAATCGCATCATCCGTTGCATCAAATCCAACGACTAAGACATCCTTCTTTGCACCGGTTACTGCCTCTACAGCTCCTAATGCCATTTCATCATTTGCTGCAAATACTGCCTGAATATCGCCATTACCCTGAAGCATATTCTCCATAACGGACATTCCTTCGGTACGGTCAAAGTTTGCAGTCTGGCTTGCAACAATATCTAACTTCTCGTCTGCAATATTGTGGAAGCCCTGACTTCTGTCAATTGCTGCAGATGCACCGGAAGTACCGATCAACTCTGCTGTCTTCACACCTTCGCCTAATGTATCTACAATATACTGTGTTGCTAATTCTGCACCGGCTACGTTATCGGAAGCAATCTGACAATCAATGTCGACACCATTTACAACACGGTCAACAGATATTACCTTTACACCCTTTGCAACGGCTGCCTCTACTGCACCGGTTACCGCATCTGAATCAACCGGATTGACGATCAATACACTAACGTTCTTAGATACCAGATCTTCGATATCACTTACCTGCTTTGTTGCATCATCTCCGGCATCTACTACCGTAAGACTAACACCGGCTTCATCTGCTGCCTTCTGTGCACCTTCTACTAAAGTTACGAAGAATGGATTGTTCTGTGTCGATACCGATAAACCAATGGAACCTGACGCACTACTTTGTTTTGTTCCAGAACCGCCCTCACCGTCAATTACAATGCCGCATCCGGCAAACGAAAACATCATTACCAAACAAAGGAAAATAC